>NZ_JACHFL010000020.1 GCF_014201875.1 Deinococcus humi
TGCTGAAGGCGAAGCTTGTGGTCGCCTGGCAGCGGGTCCGGTACATTGACCTGCCTCGCCAACTGATGGATTCCAACTTATGCCGGTATCAATAAAGGACTGGGAACGTGCCGCAATAGACCACGTGCCTGCGCGCCATTGCTCCAGCCTTCTGCCCAATTTCAGAGGCCCACGGCCGCCGCCTACACCGCTTGGAAGCGAACCTCTACACCTGGCCGACAGTGACTCTCTACCACGCCTTGCCGAGGCCAGAGCAGACAGCGGCCTTCCTGTCTGTCCAGGAGTCTGCCCGCAGACTCCTGGACCCTAAGCGGTCGCAAGTTCTGGTGGCCATCGCCGCGCCTGCTGGAGGCGCGGCACGGTGTCGGGCAAGCCCTGGAGCGGGCCGCCCCACACCACGAGACCTCCGCCCGCGCCCGCGCTGCCTGGGAGAGCATCTGGACGGTCAGACCAGCTCAGAGCGGCCCTGCGGCCTGAGCATCGCCCAGCGCCCTTCTGGGCGGGAAGTGGCCGCCCCACCGCGCTGACAGGTAGGAACACCAAAACTCCAGCCCGTGCTGGTGCATTCACAGTGTGCTAAGACCTGGCTTCCTTCAGAGAGACAGGCGCTCCTCCTCCTGCGCGGCCTTCAGGTATTCGATCAGTGCCGCCTCGACGACATCGCCTAAGGTCATCCCTTGAAGACCGGCCAGGCCCGCCGCCGCTCGCTTTAGCTCGGGTCTGATCCGTACATTTAGCTGCTCGCGGGGAACATCGGTGCGTTTGGGTCCACCGTCGTCTCCACGTCGGCCCTTGCGCTGGGGGGGCAGGGCGTAGGCGGCCGGGTTCTTGAGGGCCTGCCGGGAGTTAATCTCAGGTGGATTGGGGCGCTGGGAGGTTGTTTCCATTTGTTTCGGCGTGTCTCGTCTCTGTGCTAGCACTCCCGTCTTCGCTAACTCTTCCGGCTTCTGCGGCTCGCCTGAAGTGGCGTAGCTGAATCGGCCCTTGGATGGTTTGGAAGAGGTCACGATGCCACCTCGCGGGCCACGCCCTGAATGTCGGCCCAGGCTTCCCCCGCGCGCGGGTCCCGCACGTCGCGCACCAGTCCGCCCGCCTCGGCGGCCCGCTCGTGGGCGGTGTACCGGCGCACCACCGTCTCCAGACAGGTCACACCTGCCCTCCTGAGTGCGTCACGGGCCTCCTGACCCACCCGGCCCACAGGCGGGGCTTTAGTGATCACCACCCGCACCGCTTCCAGCTCGCCCCCTGCCCGCAGTTGTCGCCACAGGTTAAGGGTGGACTGGATCTCCAGCCGAGAGACGCCACAGGGGATCAGCACCAACTCGAAGGTCCGGGCCAGCTCGCGCAGATCGTCCAGCGAGGGCCGCCCCTCGCTGTCCACGATCAGGAAGGCCAGCAGTTTCAGGCCCTGGGCGGCAGCCTCTGGTGACAGCACGTCGAAGGGCAGGGGAGCCAGCTCAGCCCACTGGAGGCAGGAACGCACGCGGGTGTCCTCGTCCACCAGGGCGACGGAACCGCGCTCGGACAGCGCACCCGCTAGATTGAAGGCCAGCGTGGATTTGCCGACGCCGCCCTTCTCAGAGGTAATGGCGATTCGTTGCATAGGGGTAGCCTACTAAAAAACTGCCGGAAGTGACGGTTAGACGGAAGTGCTAGCAATCCGAAATTTTTTCGATAAGCTAAATACGCAATGACCGACTAGTCCGGCTAATACATGACGTGTTATCTTAAAAATAGGCAATAATATCAATAGCTTTAAAGGGGATCTCTAGTGTCAAAGCTTTCAGATTTAGATAGAAGAACGCTGATCAAATTACTGAATGATGGTAACGACGTTCCAACTGAATATAAAGATATATTATTTCGGCCAGAACGACGAGAATATGAATTGACGTATGCCAACAAAATAAGAGAAGAAGAAATAATTATTGATACTTTAGCCATTCCAATGCAGGCAATTCGCCATTATGGGGAAGTCGACGAAGACTGGAGAAACAAATTAATCTTCGGAGATAACTTACAGTCTCTTAAGACGCTAGTCAAAATGAAAGAGCGTGGCGAGATTAGTAGCGCCGATGGCACATCGGGGGTAAAGCTCATTTACATTGATCCCCCCTTCGCTACTAGACAAGATTTTAAAGCTTCCAAAGAGGAGAAAGCTTATCAAGACAAAATTGCAGGCGCTAAATTTATTGAATTTATTCGAAAAAGGTTAATCCTACTGAGAAATCTATTAGCAGAAGATGGCAGCATTTTTATCCATTTAGACCAGCGTAAGATCCATTACATCAAAGTTATAGCAGATGAAGTGTTTGGTGAACATAATTTTCGAAATGAGATCATCTTACCGGGGCGTGCAGCGAAAAACCTACAGCAACAATTTGATTCGATAGCCAAACTCAACGTAAGACACGATACGCTTTTATGGTATTCAAAAAGTGGCAAGACACGATTCTCCAAATCGTGGGTTAGAAAACATAGCGAGAGCAATCCAAACGGTCACTGGCATTCATTCTGGAGCACAGCTGACAGGCCGACAATGCGTTACCCTCTCCTCGGCGTAACTCCTGAGACTGGACAATGGACGTGGAAAGAGGATAGGGCATTAAAAGCTTTCGAAAATCATCAAAGATTTCTCCAAGAAGCTGGAGATAGGACGCTTGTAGAATACTGGCGCGATACTGGTAAATCACTCCAATTCTTAAGGGCTGGAGACGAAGACGGTAAACCACAATACTGGCGTGCGCCGAGCGATATTCAACTTACTGACACTGTATGGTCAGGAGTACCAATATATAGTAGCTCTACAAAATATCCAACCGAGAAAAATGAAGCCCTGTTGAGTCAAATTATTGAACTTGCTTCCTCTGAAGGTGATCTGGTTTTAGATGCGTTTGCCGGATCAGGAACTACACTATCAACAGCTCAAAAACTGTCACGTCGATGGATTGGTATTGATGTTGGCAAGCTCTCAATCTACACAATCCAGAAACGCCTGTTGAACTTGATTAATAGCAGCGAAATTCTCAAATCTAATACTGGATTCACACTTTACAATGCTGGTCTGTATGATTTTTCGAAGTTGAAGACGTTATCTGAAGGAGATTGGAGATTTTTCGCTTTGGCTCTTTTTCAATGTGATGATCTCGTACATTTTGTCAATGGGATCAAATTCGATGGCAAACGATCAGGAGACGACGTATTAATTTTTGATCATTTGCTAGGAAATGGCGCTGTCTTAGATCTTGGTTTTATTGATAATCTGCATCAAGCGCTTGATGGGAAAGCCACTGATGAAATATATATCATCGCTCCAGCAGCAAGTGTAGTTTTTTTAAATGACTATATTGATAAAGATCAAGTGCGGTATTGGATACTACGAATCCCCTATTCTATAATCAACGAGTTACATCTAACACAATTTCAAGCACCCAAACAGCCAATAAATTCAGAGGAAATTAATATTGTCGTGGAAAGTGTAGGATTCGACTTTATGAATCAGCCGCGAGTAAAATGTACTTTTACTCGCGCTGGTGATCAGGCTTACATCATAATTGATGATTTCGTCAGTCGCGCATTAAGTGTTGATAATACAGCTCAATCTTCAGATATTGATAAACTATCAATGATATTAATAGATTTTGATTATACAAATGAATTTGAAGCGGATTCTACTATATCCGCATTTAGTATGGATGAGGTTTTTTATGCAAATGAAATAAAAACTTCACCACCATCTATTAGTTTCTCTTATAGAGACCTCGGTGAACACTGCATGATTATATATATCGATATTTTCGGCAATGAGTATACTGAGATTAAAAGTAGATCAGATTTTATAGAAAACTGGGATAACATACCCGCAAAGTTGTCTAAAAATACGATTAGAAAAGGGGATACCAATGATTGATCATCGAAAATATGAAATTCAGGATTTAGTACTAAATGTAAGCAAAAATATAGATCCTTCAAAATATGATTATACTTTATATGAAAAATTTATTGAAGAACTTTGTTCAGACAGAGAATATCAGAAGGAAGCAATCAGAATCGCTATGCGCTATATTGCGGGTGATCAATACGCCAGCGTACAGGACTTAGCTGAAGAAAACTATGTCAGTAATCAAATACTAGAGAGAAAATATGGTAAGTCTGCAGCCTTCATCTCTGAGTTCCAATTACCAAATCAAGTCTCCGCATCAATTGACTTACCTACGGCTGCAGGAAAAAGTTATGTGATGTATGCTATTGCACGAATAGCACTCGCGCACGGTCTAGTTGACAGGGTACTGATACTATGTCCTTCCCTAACAATTGAAAAGCACCTTTTAGAAAAATTTAGATTGCTGTCGGGCAATGCTTCTTTAAGTTCTCTGCTTCCGACAAATTCTCAGATATTGAATCCACATATTATTAGCGCAACTGAATCAATAACTGAAGGAACTATTTGCATAGAAAACTTTCATGCAGTTCTAAGGGGTGTTGGGTCTTCTATCAGAGATAGTTTAAAAGATAAAGGACCAAGGACTCTTGTTTTAAATGATGAAGTTCATCATGTTTATAATTCCTCAGAGAAAGATATGGGAAAATGGAAAGAGTTCTTAGTAGATGAAGAGTTCAATTTTAAGTATATTCTCGGCTTTTCTGGTACTTGCTACATCGGCAATGATTATTTTTCAGACGTAATATTTCGACTACCACTGCAGGATCTAATTGAACAGGGATTTGCTAAGGGTGTTGACTATGTGGCGGAAGATGTTTCCGAATCACAATACGAAAAATTTCAAAAAATATATTCTAATCATCAGCTCAATAGGGAAAAATACAGCAATTTAAAGCCACTATCTATATTTGTGACAAAGGATATCACGAGTTGTGAAAGATTAGCTGAAGATTTTGTAAAATTCCTAGCTGAGCATGAGGGCAAATCTAGAGAAGATGTGTCTGATAAAATACTTGTTGTAACATCATCACCGAAGCATGCTTCTAATGTTGTTCTTTTAGATAGTGTCGATTCACGGACGAATCCAATTGAATGGATATTCTCTGTAAGTATGCTCACCGAAGGCTGGGATGTTAAAAATGTTTTTCAGATTGTACCTCATGAAGAACGGGCTTTTAATAGCAAATTGCTTATTTCTCAAGTGCTCGGGCGCGGTCTTAGAGTACCTAATGAGTATAAAGGTGAGCGTCCGATCGTAAAAGTCTTCAACCATGACTCCTGGTCTGGGAGGATTGAGCATCTTGTAAGCTCAATTCTAGAATCAGAGGTAAAACTTTTTTCTTTTACTCTGGATAAACAACCAGATTACAATTTTACTATACATCAATTTATCTACGAGAAAACTACAATATTAGGAGAAATAGAAGAAGCTACTGAATTCGATTTTAATAAAGAGTTTGTTTTATTGGAGTCTCAATCTGAATATCTAGATCGAGAGACTTATTATGGTAGAATTGGAGATAAAGAAGATGTTAGAAGATCTACTTTAACAAAAATACGTTATCGCATGTATTCTGTTGAAGAAGTAGCAAATCATATTTTAAAAAAATTACAAAGTATTGATCTTGAAATACATACAGATTATTCATCAAAATATAACAAGGATTGGCTAGAGAAAATGATTCGAGCCTCACTCAGGAATGCAGGCGAGGATAGTGACTTTGTGAGTGAGGCTAACCGCCAGCATTTGCAAGCAGCTTTCGGATCGATAAGTAGCGGGTCAAACGCCACTTTGAGATATACAAACACAGAAAAGGAATTGCGTGTAATTAAAACGGAGAGTCGCCCAAGAGATAGTATTAGTTTATCCCTTTTGAGGAGAGGCATATCTACGATATTTATTGATCATGATTCAGTGAAAAACAGCGATCCAGTAACACAAGCAGTCATTAAAGAAATGGAATCAGATGACTCTTTGCCCAGATCAGCATATTATAAAATCGAAAATAGGTATCTCTTTAAAACACCATTGAATCTTGCTATAGCAAGTAGTAGGCCGGAAAAAGATTTTCTGAGCAAATTGACCCAGCAAGCTTCAGCAACCTCAATTACTAGTTGGATAAAATCTACGGATAATAATTTTTACTCGATAGAATATTCTCTCCGACAAGGTAAATCTATTATAAATAGAAGTTTCAATCCAGATTTTTTTATTAAAATTGGGAACATTATTTTCGTAATTGAGATAAAATCAGACGAAGACTCGAAAGATCCTTCTCAAGAAAACAAAGCAAAATTTCATGCAGCGAAGAAACACTTCTCACTGATAAACTCAAAACAGCAAGAAATAGTATATCACTTTCACTTTCTAACTCCTACTGATTATGACAAATTCTTCAAATTTATAATAGATAAAAACTACAATTATATATCAAAAATGGATGTTGCACTAGAATCTTCTGAAAATGACTAAATTTTGAGGCTGTCTGAGTCATTTTAAATAAATCTTTTTCACACTATAGAATCTAGGCTTAATACTAAAGTTTTTCTAATCCAATCATTATTAATCCTAATAAAATGAAGAGCTTTTTGCCTCTTGACCTATAAACAGGCATTACCACCTGTCCAGCGTCTCGCGCAGGCTATCATCGGCCCACTTGGCATAGATCCGGGCGGTCTCGATCGAGGCGTGGCCCAGGTGGCGGGCGGTGGCGTCCAAAGTGTGGCCCTCGCGGACCAACCGGGTTCCGGCGTAGTGGCGTAGCGAGTGGAAGCCCCTGTTGCTAACCCCGACCCGTTTACACAGCCAGTGCAGCCGCTCACGGGCCGCGTCCGCACCGCCGCCGATCACCGGTCCTTCCTCACCTGCCAGCGCTTCTAGGGCAGCCACCAGCGAGCTGGACAGGTTGACCCGTCGGGTCTTGCCGCCCTTGCCATTCCTGACGGTCAGGGCGCGGGCACCCAGGTCCACATCAGCCCAGGCCAGCAGCAGGGCTTCCCCGATCCGCAGTCCGGTGTGCCCGCATAGCAGCAGCAGCGCCCGCATGCGGGCGTCAGCGTGGTCCAGCAGACTCTGGATCTCCTCCTCGGTGTAGGGCTGGCGCTTGTCCCAAGCGGCGGTGAAGTCACGAGCGGCCCTCGCATCCGCGAAGGCGTCCGCTGTGGTCGCCCCGGACCAGCGCAGCGCCTTGTAGAGCGTCCGCGCCCCGGCCAGCATCACGCGTACGGTGGACGCGCTCTTGTTATCCGCCTCCAGGTGCCGCAGGTACAGCAACCCGACATTCGCGCTGGGGTTCAGCAGGTTGACGGCGTGCTCGGTGGCGTAGGCCATGAAGGTACGGGCGGCTTGGCCGTAGACCCGCAGGGTGTGCCGGCTGACGAGTGCGCCGGTTACGCCGTGGGTGGTCAGGTAAGCCTCAGT
This sequence comes from Deinococcus humi, assembly GCF_014201875.1. Lineage (NCBI taxonomy): Bacteria > Thermotogati > Deinococcota > Deinococci > Deinococcales > Deinococcaceae > Deinococcus > Deinococcus humi. The sequence goes on from NZ_JACHFL010000020.1 coordinate 7,365, forward strand.
CAAGGCCCAGAGGGTGGCGGTGTCCTTGTCGCGGGCGGCTTGGACGGCGCGGCGGCGCAGCTCCTCGGGATGCAGGCTGGCGAGGTGGGAAGCGCGGGCGACGAGGTCGCCCCGATAAAGCTCTACCGCCATTTCGAAGGGGGTCATTTACCCCATGATAACAAGGCTTAACAGGCGGCTCGCTGTCCTGAGCACAATCAAGAAAGAAGAAGTAAATCAAGACTAGTACAGCGTTCTTCAATTTGTCATAGTCGAGTATGAGCCGTCCCCTACGCTACAAAGTGGAATTGAGTGAGGAGCAGGAGCAGACGCTGAAGACCCTGGTCACGACAGAGAGTGGCAAGGCGCGGGTCATGACCCGCGCCTGCATTCTACTGATGACCCATCAGCAGATGGCCGACTCGGACATTAAAGAAGCCCTTGGAATCAGCGTCCAGACGGTGAAGTCCACCCGAAAGCGCTTTGTCCTGGGTGGCCTGTATGCAGCACTGTTCGATGCGCCGCATACAGGCCGACCCGCGAAGTTTGATGGCAAGGACCGGGCGGCCATCACCGCGCTCGCGTGCAGTGAAGCCCCCGAAGGTCATGCCAGGTGGAGCATTCGTCTGCTAGCAGAAAAAGCGGTGGAATTGAATGTCGTCGACGGCATTGCGCCGTCGACGGTGTTCTACATGCTCAAAAAACGCGGTCCAGCTGCACCACAAAAGGCAACGGTGCATCGCGCAACTGACAGCGAACTTCCTGTACGAGATGGAGCGCGTGCTGGATGTCTATTTAATTGAACGCTGTACTAGCGTCGTCATTTTCAGATCAACTCATAAGCACATACTGGGGAAATGACTGGCCATCAGGACACTCAAGGCTCAGTGAGCCGGGGGGGCTCCCCGCTCACTGCCCATGAGTGCCGGCTCCTCACTGATCGCTTTCTGGATCACGTCGGCGCTGACCCGGTGTGGAATGACAGCCTCAACTATCTCGCCCAGCGCCTGTTCGCGCTGGCGGTTCAGGCCGAGCGCCTTCCAGGCTGGGCCGAGTCTCCTTCTTCGTAATAGGAGTATGGGGCATTCGGCGCGCAGGTAGCGCTGGAAGTCACACCGCCTGAAGTCGGGTCGCGAGCAACGCTGCTGGGCGCCTGAGGCTCTTCCACTCGCGCCGGTCCACCTCTAGGCGCTGCAATTCCGCTGCCAGCGCCTGCAAGCCATCCCGTCCTTCGATCTCTGCTTGCCAAGCCTGCCAGATTACTTTGCAGTAGTACAACCGGCTGTGGTGGTCCTTTAGGTCTCGTGCCAGGGCCGCCCCCATCATGCCGACCAGCGCCGTCCGCCTGGACTTGTGCGCCTCAAGCAGCAGCGGCAGCGCATAAACCACGTCCTGAACGCTTTGCAAGAGCCGTTCGGCCTCGTCAGCGCCGATTAGTGCGGGGTCAGCTTTTAACGGGTTTTGGGTGGTCACGTTACCGGGGATAACGGCCCAACGTCGGAGCTGCTCGAACATTTCCGCCTGCATCTGCCCTGTGGGATCTGGTGACCCCTCAATAAAATTTTCATCGTCTACAACGCACTCTGTAATTCTGGCTTCCTCGAAGCGCCGCTCTGCATTCCTGATCGCGTTATGGGCAGTGCGGCCTGCGGCTCGGTCCGCGTCCAAGTCCCGGTACTGGCGTTTGTAGTCGCGGTATCTCAACCGGGCTTCATGGCTGGGGACTAGGCGCACGGCGTACAGCATCCCGTCAATGGCAGTCACCCGCTGGCCGTCTAGGGTGGCGGTGGTGTAGTGCGCGCGGGCGAACAGGTAACCGGCCGCCTGGAGCTGGGCCGTCCACTCGCGCAGAGTGTTGTCACAGATGCCCAGCGACCTGGCCAGCAGCTCGGCACACAGGTGCATGACGACTTGCTTCGGAGGCTGGCCGTCCTTGCCGTACAGGTACAACCGGGCGGCCAGGAAGATCCGGCTCAGCTCGTCCAGCCGCACGGCCAGCGCCCCGGCACCGGCAGGAATGCTGAAGTCCAGACTGCCCCCCTTCCGGACAGGGCTCCACGTCCAGCCAGTCTGCGGCGTCGTCCTGATGCTCGGGCTCCAGCTCGGCACACCACGCGGCTCAGGCAGCAGCTCTGGCCTCCTCGTGACAACCCAGGTCATCCGCCAGGACGCTACGCTCGTCGAGGCTGGGCCGATCATCATTCTCGCCCTGATCGGCGGGGTGCATCCAGGCCAGCTGATCGGCAATCTCAGCGGAGGTGAGGGCGGCAAGGCGCATGCTGGGCATTGTACTGCGGCACAGCTGCCCGCCCCACTGCCAGGCACCCGGTTAATACAGCTTCGCGACTGTCCAATACTGCTCCATCAAACCTTGAATTCGCCCCACTTCAGTAGTAGTTTTGAGGACATTGAAGCCATTTCCCGTCGGAATGATCACGGCCTTCCCCCGGACGATTACCATTCCCCCAGTGAATCGGCTGGGCAGAGTGAACACCCTGGCCCCCACGTTCTTCAGGGGACGCATGTTCGGGGCGCTGGCCGGGTTGGTCAGCACCCGGACGGTAATGGCTTTGGACTGGGCCAGGGTCAGGATGCCGCGCTGAAAGGCCACTGTCCCAAACCTGTCCCCATACAAATCCACCTGGCCTTTCATCAGGCCTAGCACTGCGTTCAGATCGGTGGTGGTCTCAAATTTGGGCTGCTGGGCCGCGGCGGTGGTCGCCAAGACGAAGAGGAGAATGGCCCCCCTCTTCATCGGGTGACCACCCGGTAATCGGCGGCAGGCTGGCCCTTCACGCGCGGCACCTCATAGCCCTCGGCCACGCTCACCCACGCGAACCGGGTCTGCGGACCTGCATAGGGCAGCCCGGCACTGTAGTTCGGGATCAACATGGGAGCGGGAGTGGGTACTGGGAACGGAGACGGGAGGAAGACGTTGTTACCCACGGCCAGGTAAATCATCTGCCGCAGCGGTTTAGCGCTGGCCTCCTCGGGCAGCAGGTGCGGCCTGACCTCATTCCACGCCTCGAAGAGGGTGGTGTACCCGAAGCGCTCGTACATGGCTGGATTGTTGAGGGGAAAGCGCCGCTTGAACTCCTCCAGTTTCCAGACGCCGGGCGGATTTGGAATCCCCAGCACGTCCTTGTTGATGGGCAGCGTATGGACCCGCAACGCCGCAGACGGCCCGCCCAGCCCCTGCAAGTAGTAGGCGTAGGCCGTGGCCCTGAACACCCCGCCCAGCGCCTGGCCCGCCTCCTGGGCTTTGCTCTGGAGGAAGGCCAGATCGGGTTGCAACTTCATGACCGGCGCAACGATGGCGTCGTTCAAACCGGACCACGGCAGCGGCAAAAACTTGCCGTTGGGGGCCAGCGCCTGGACGACATCCCGCAGGTAATCCGCCGTGTACTCCGTCTGGGCTTCCCCGGTGGCCTTTTGGATTCGTGCGTCCGCAAGGTCAAAGCGGAAGCCCAGGGGGGCCGGGGCCAGCGGGTTCAGGCTCGGTTTGTCCCCCTCGATGCAAAAGAGCTTGCTGCTGCCGATCCAGACGCAGGTGCCGGGGAGATACATCAGGGACGGGTCCGGGTCCAGCTTCCCGCAATAATCGCTGTTGGGAACAGTGGGCAGCAGGCGGTAACGGTCCATCTTCAGGCGGTCATCCGGTTGCTGCGACGGGATTTTCCCCGCGAGCTGGGTGGGAACCATGCCATTGTCCGTGTTCAACACGATGGCAGGGGCCTGCGCTTTGTGGTTGCCACTGGACCAGTCCAGGGCGCAGTGGGTCAGGTTCATCAGGGGATTGTTCAATCGGACCAGCGCCCGCCAGTAGTAGCGGTCCTCCAGCCGTTGCCACGCCGTTCTCAACGCCTGACCCACCCGCACGGTTTCGCTGTCCAGGCTGTAAGGCGCGGTGAACTCATACGTTCCGCACCCGCTGCTCTCTTTGCCCCTGGCCTGGCACTGTTTGAACTTCTGAAAGGCGTCCACGTTGAGAAAGCGGGCGTGCGGGATTGGCGTGAGCGACGTCTGGTTGTAGATATTGTTGCGGTGGCGGTACACCGGGGCATCGCCGGCCCCTGCGGGGGCTGAGGTGCAGAGCGCAGCGAAAAGGAGAAGCCAGGGCCTCACCGCTTGACCATGACGCCGACATAGCGGTTCGCCAGCACCTTCTGGGTTCGTGGCTCCACCGGCGAGAAGGTAAAGAGCAGGATGTTGGTTTTGGCGTTCATCATTCGCCGGTCAATCGAGATCCGGCCACGGAGGCCAGCGGCCGTCACGACAGCAGGCCGGTTCGGTTCCAGTTGGACCGCGCCCGAATCGAATCCTCCCCCCGCACGGACCAAGGTCTTGGGCAACAGAATGAATTGAAGGTTCTCCACCTGCTCCACCAATCGCACGGTATAGGTGTAGAAGTCGGTGGTGGGGGTGCTGGCGGCCTGGTCCTTGATCAGGTCGATCCGCAGGGGACTCCCCGTGGCTGAACTCAACACAGGGGCCGCCAGAGGCGCAGGTGGGCGAGCGATTGGGCGGCCGGCCGGAATAGGCACGGGCAGCACGTTGGGGACCGCCTGGGCCTTGCTGACGGCTGGAGGCGTGGACGTCTTGACTGGAGCGGTTGGGGGCCTGGGCAGAGGAGCGGGGGCCGGTTTGCCGGGGGCAACGGCAGTTTGATCGTCCCGAACGGTATAGGACAGCACCCCGCCCGTTTTGTTGCTCAGTTCCACCGTGAGCTTGAGGATGGTGGGCTGTCCCCGGTCCACCAGACGAATATTCAGGGTGGCAAAGCCACCCGCTTTAAGAACGTCGAGGTAGATGACCCGCCCGTCTGACTCGTCCACAGTGGGGATCAGGACGCCTTGCTTGACGGCATTGACCCCCACGTTCTGCACCTCGGCAGGCAACGTCAGACTCACCTGGAACTCAGTGCTGGCAACGATCCGCCCCAACTTGTCCCCGGTCAGATCGGCAACCCTGAAGGTGCGGCTCACGCCGGAATTCACTGTTCCCTGTTGCTGTGCGAAGACTGTGCCGAACAACAATAACCCTGCCGAGACTCCCCAGATCTGTGTTCGCCGCATATACTGATATTAACATAAATATCTATAAGAGTAGAAACTACCCTACCCCTCAGAGGTCCAATCCAACCATCAGACCCTAGAAGCCGATCAGCGGCTCCTCTTCGTGTCGCTCCCCCATGCCTGCGGACGACTTTCCGGAGGCGGCGGCCCCGTCAAGATCAGCCGTCTGGGGGGTGGTGGCCGCCTGATCCGCTCCAACGGATGGTGTCACCTGAGCCGCTTGCGGCTCCAACGCGGCGCGGTTGACCCGCGTGACCGGCGGAGCCTCAGCCGCCACCTCAGCCCTTTCCGGCGTTTCCAGATCATCGGAAACGTCAATCTCTGGCAGGGGAAAGGCCTGAGCCACCTCAAAGCTCTTGAACCGCCACGGCTCCAGGCGGTGCGCGAAGATCGGCGGCAGCTCGTTGGTCAGGATGACGCTGTGGGTGGGCTTGAGCTGGCCGAACTCGGCGGCGGTGATCAGCTCCCGTGTCGTCAACCGGACGCCGCTCGACAGTTCATGCGCGTGTTCCTGCTTGTTCAGGCTGCGGTCTTCCACCATGTACTGCCCGCAACTGTTGGACACGAAGGCGGCGGTGCTTTCCTTGTCCGACTCGTTGCGGTCCACGGATGGCAGGAAGATCTTGGTGTGGATGTTATCGAGCAAGGTGGTCTTGCCGCCCCGGCCCCAGCGCTCGCCGAGCTGTGCGAGGCTCTGCACGTACATGCACAGGTAAATACCCCGGCCTGACACGGTGGCGCTGTAGTCGGGCAGGTTGTGCGGCGTCGCCCGGTAGGCCTCGTCGAAGATGCCCAGGGTTTTGACGCCGTGCTGCGAATAGTGCGGCACATTCAGGTCATAGGTGCGGAGCATGGTCCGAATGATCGAATCCACCACCAGATTGAACAGGGGGAGGGTCAGATCGAGTTCCGACTCCCGGAAGACCAGGTACACCGTCACGGGCCGGTCCATCAGGTCCCTGGCGCGGAAATCGCTGGCACTGGTCATGTGGATCACGCCGTCGGTGGTGAGGTACTGGGCCGCCGTGACCAGGCGCTGCCAGCTGTTTTTGAGAAAGCGGTCATTTTCCGCTGCCGCCCAGTCCATCTTGTCGGGCGCTTTCGACAGGAAAGCCGTCAGCCACTTGCTGACCATCCGGTCGCCCAGCTTGTGCAGCTTCAGGGCCGCGCCTTTAAGGCCCTCGGCGTCGTACAGCAGTCCGTCCAGGGTGGGAATGACCGGCCAGCCGTTCACCTTGGCGGCCTTGATGATGGCGGCCAGCGCGGCAGCGGCCCGCTGCGCGAACACGGCGTTCTCGCCGTCCTGATCCGGCGACATGAAGGCGGTGGCCGCGCTGAAAATCTGCTCGTCGGTTTCCATCTCCGCGAAGGGGTCAAAGCGGTGGCTGCGCTCGAAGCTGCTGGGATTGAGGATGATCACTTTTTGCCCCAGCACGTCCTGCCGGTAGCCCGCCGTCGCCTCGCTGATCTCGCCCTTGATGTCCACAACGAGGGCGCTGCCCCGCCATTGCAGCAGGTTGGAGGTGATGCTCAGGCCTTTGCCGCTGCGGTTGGGGCCGAACCACATGAAATGGCCCAGTTCCTTTTTGCCCGCCGAGCCGGGCCGCACCGCCAGCAGGGTGCGGTAGGCGGACCCGATCAGCACTCCGTCTCCTTCCAGAGGACGGTGCGTGAGGGTGTCCAGTTCGGCGGGCCGGGCGAAGTGGCCGTCGTAACGGCGCTCGGCCACCGTGTCTTTGAAGTTGTGGACGAACCAGAATCCAGCCAGCAATGAGGCCAGGGCCAGCGGCCACAGGCCCAGCATGAACAGCGCCAGCGACGCGCTGACCACCAGCATGGCGAGCAGGTAGCGCAGCATGAACTTCGCGTAGTTGACCCTCACAGGGCGCGCCGGGGTGGGGTGGGCGAGTGAAGCTTGGCCGCCTCGACTTTCGCCGCGTTGACGCGGGTGTCGCGCATCGCCACCACTTCAGGCCGCCACACCAAACCGAGCAGGGCGCTGAGGACGCTGAACAGCAGCCCGCCCAGGAGCAGGGCCTTGATCGGCAGCGGGGCGCTCCAGCTCCAGGTCACGAGAAAGGTTTGCAGGCACCCGCTGGAGCGAAAGCAGTGGTCCAGGTAGCCGAAGCTGAATGAGCCGCCCTGGTGACTCTGTTCATAGGCCCGCTTCACCGTGGCGGCGGCCCGGCTCAGGTCCGGCTGCAAGCTCATCAGGATCAGCAGCAAGAAGAGGACGGTGGAGACGATCCCCAGCCACTTGGTGAGCATGGGGCGCATGTCCACGTACATGGTTTGCAAACGCATGGATGGACCTCCTGGTCAACCGAATTGAATGTCGATGGTCTTTTTCTGGTCGGATGACTCGCTCTCCTCGATGCCGCGCGGCGTTCCGCCAGATGAAGTGGTTTGATCTGCGAACCTTTCTTTCCAACTCTCCTCCAGGTGGCGGTAGAGCCGACTGTGGAACTGCTGCTCCAGATCACCCGTTTTCCGCAGGGCCAAGAAGTCCTCACGGGTGAGGCGGGTGTCTCTGGGCAAGACGACATGGGCGTGCGGATGTTCGGTGTGTCCGGTGTGGCCGGCATGCACCGCCAGGTAGTAGCGGCTGACACCCTGGGCGTGAAGCAGCGCTGTGGCCCAGCGTTCGGTGTCCTTTTCGGACATGCTCCGGTCACCGCTGCTGAGAACGACGTGGTAGAGGTATTTCGACCGGTCCGCCGCCAACCGCTCGAACAGGGCCTGCCGCTGCTCCGGGTGGGCCTGGAGGTTGACGCGGCCTTCCGGCATGACCAGGTCACGGCTGATGCGATGGGCATGTTCGTAGTCCGGGCGGGTGGTGAAGTAGTCGATGTTTCGCAGGACGGCGCTGGCCCGGCCCCGGCCTGGATTCGCGCCTGTGGCGGGAAGCGTACGGTAGCGGGCTTTGACGACGGTTTGGAGCCCTGGCCGCTGGCTCCGTCCAGTGGTGGGCGGCTGAACGTTCCGGCTGCCCCGCGCCTTGCGGCTGCCCAGCACATCGTCTATGTCCGTGTGCCTCACGGGCGTCATTCCAGGCCCTGTTCGTCAGCGCCCGTGAGCCTTTGTTGTTTGTCGGCGTGCAGGCCCGCGCTCTGGCGGTACACCTCGTTCAGCGTGGTCAGCTCGTCAACGTGTTTGCGGCTGGCGGCCCAGGTCTGGCTCCACTGTTTTTTCTCGATGGCCTTGATGCGTTCCACGGACATGGGCGTTTCATAGTGCATGGCGGCCTGCACCATGCGGCGCGCGGTTCCAGCTTCCATGTAGGTTCTGACCTGGAAGTCGAAGGTGCGCTCTAAAAACTGTTGCAACTCCTGTCGGATCACCTGCCGGACCGTGGGCAGCACCAGGGCCTCACCCGCCTCGTTCGCCTCCGCCTGGGCGGCGTAGGACAGCAAGGCCCCGCCCAACTCGGTCAGCGGCATGCCGGACTCTGCGGCTTTGGCCCGCAAAAAGCTGGCCACCTCTCCTGACACCCGCACCTGAATCTTTTCTGTTGCGTCCCTCATGTCGCCTCCTGCTTACAGATATTAGCGTAAATATCCGCAATTAAAGAGGCACTTGTGCAGCTGCTGAACACAGAATCTGTTCACAGCAGGCAGATTCTGGAAAAAGACCCGCCAGCAAACGGAAAATGAATGGGCGGAATCGGACCCTTATCCTGCCTTACGCACCTCAACACGAAACTGCCCCATACCCACCTTCAAAAACGGTCCTGGCAGGACCGCTGGCCGCCCGCTCCTCAAGTAAGACTTCCGGCCACCCCAACGGGCGGCCTCCCGCCAGTGGCGGGACCTGTCATGGCCCCACTTCAACACCGCCGTTCAAGCCCACGAGGTCTGGGCTAAGGCCCTGGCGTTTGCGCCTTCCCTGCCCAGGCGGAGGCGTTCACAGCCTTCCTTGTCGCCAGGCCATAGGACCGTCGGCTCACGCCTTGCCACGCCACTGCGCGCCGCCTGAGCTCTCAGTTCTGCTGATGGTTTAGATCAAGATCAGTCTTCGCCAGTTGAGGGGGTTGTTGGGTGACCTGCGCCTCGCTCAGAGCCTTGACGGGGCTGAGACTGCGCGGCCATGTTCTCGGCCCCAGCGTCGCCCAGCTTGGGCTTGGACCGCGTTTGCCGGACCTTGGGACGCTTCACAGCGGTTCGCGCCGCCACCCGTGCCTGGAGCTGCTCACGGTACTGTGCGGCCACCCGGTCAAAGTCCACTGCGCCGCTCGTCACGTCGTCGGCATGGGCCACCACCCCCTGTCTGGCCCGGTGTAATGCCAGTGAACGCACCGTCTTGTCATACCACCGGTCAAAGGAAAGATCGGTTCTGACCAGATCGTCCTTGCATTTTCGGCAACCGATGGTGAAGGAGTCGGCAACGGGAACAGCCACGATCTCGCCCGTCCGCAAAGCCGCTTGATACTCCCGGTAAAAGCGGACGGCGGCCACCCCTTCGGGCAGGGCGTCGATGAGGGCTGAAACTGCCTGGAGAGCTTGCTTTGTCATAGCGATAGTCTAGCAGCAATAGTAGATATTTACATAAATATCAACAGGAGGGAGGATGATCCCTCCCAGCCGCCGTCCTCACCCGCTTGCTTGGTAGTGGCCGCCCGTCCCCGCAATTTAGAAGGGGAGCACGCTCTCGAACAGCGTGCCCTGACGACACTCGGTCACGTCGCGGAACAGCTCGGGGAACAGGCTGGGCATTCCCTTTCGGGCGCAGCGCAGGTGGTACTCGATGTGGGCGTGGTAGCGCTGGCTGGGCAGCACCAGCAGGTTGGCCGGATCGTTGTTGGTGCTGTCGCCGTCGCGGTGGTGGACGATCTCGCCGGGGGCCAGGGGACGGGCCAGCAGCTGCTCGGCCAGGACACGGTGCAGGGAGCGGACTTTGCCCGTCGCCTTGTCGCGTGTCTTGCGGTAGACCTTGCGGCGCTTCATGCTCCTTGACTCCTTACGCCTCGACCCTTCAGTGACGTCTCACATAGCTTGAAATCAGGTCCAGTCTACCCGGCCGAGTGATCCTCAGCCACCCAGTCCTTCGCTCCCCCACAGGCGAGGCTGTGGCGGGCTTCTCACCCCGCGTCGGCATCATCAGGCATGTCCCTCCGATGCCTGTGCTTCGCAGGAGCGCTACTCCTTAGTAGCGCCTCAGTGCAGTCCACCGTCATGCCCGCCGCCGCAGCCCAGTAACTGCTCCAACGCGTGATGGGAGGCGATCAAGCGGCGCCGGATGTGCAGCTTATTGGGGGAACCTGAGAATCAGAGCAGCGGATTACTATCGTAAGAAAAGTACAACTGGAGGGTGATGTGCTTTAGCTTTGGTGCTGCCATGTCTGGTGCTCACCGGAGTGCATTCTACCTCCGCCAGTAGAGCGGAACCTCCTGCTGGTATTCCGCTAGGTCGGCGACGCGGACTGCATTTGCAGTCCGGCAACAAGCAGGCTGACCAGCCGACGGGCATCGTAGCGAGGGTCACCGCCAGCGCCGACGCAGAGGTTACCTACGCCGCGCATCAGGGCGTAGGGCTCCAGGCCAGGGTGAATCTCCCCGGCCTGAGCGGCGGCGTCCAGCAACCCGGCACACACTGGCACTAGGCGGTCGAGGAAGTAGGCGTGCAGCGTGTCGAAGCCGGCCTTGTCGGACTGCATGACGGCCGCAAGCCCGTGTTTGGTGGTCAGGAAATCCACGAAGAGGTCGATCCACTGTCCAAGCGCGGCGTAAGGACTGGCGCTGCTCGCCAGGAGCTGTGGACCGGCTTCAGCGCAGGCCTCGACCTGATAACGATAGACCGCGACGATCAGGTCCGCCCGAGTCGGGAAGTGCCGGTAGATCGTGCCCACCCCGACCCCGGCTTTGAGCGCGATCTCGCGCACCGGCACATTCACGCCGGACGTCACGAACAGGGCGGCGGCGGCGTCGAGCAGCGTCTGCTGGTTGCGCCGGGCGTCGGCCCGTTTGGGCTGGGCGGCTTGCCGTGCTCGCTCATCACTGTCGGTCAAGGTCTCCATCTTTCTACTCCTTGGCTTGACAAACGGAACAATGTTCCGTATCGTATCGGAACGTCGTTCCGCTTACCCCAGGCTAACACAGCCGGACGGCATCGGGTACACAGCAGTTCAAGAAGGCAAGTTTCGTGAGCCCGGAGCGACGTCCAGGAGCACACGTCATGTGTGTCCACGTCCATTGCCAATGGTTGACCCAGACCAGCGGCGAACCTCAAGAAAGGAAGTTCAGACCATGAGCCAGCCAAGCCACCGAGCCGAAACCATACCCGTCAGCGCCTCCACTCCGGTCGTCTCGGTCGCCCCGGTGGTGCTGCCCGCTCCAGGGCGCACCGTGGACTTGCAGATGCGGGTGTCCGCGCCCATGACCGGCCGCGACCTGCCCATCGTCCTCCTCTCGCACGGCCACGGCAACTCGAACAACCTCTCCTCCCTGAACGGCTACGGCCCGCTCGCCCACTTCTGGGCGTCTCACGGCTTCGTCGTGATCCAGCCCACCCACCTGAGTTCGAAGACGCTGCGCGACGTCGTCAACCCGAACGACCCCGAGGCCCCCCTCTTCTGGCGGTCGAGGGCCGAGGACATGAGGCGCATCCTCGACGGGCTTAACGTCATCGAGGCATCTGTCCCGGGGCTTCAGGGGCGTCTGGACCGCAGCCGGATCTCTGTCGCCGGGCACTCGATGGGCGGACACACCGCGGGGATGCTGCTCGGTGCTCGGTACACCGATCCCCACGACGGAACGGAAGTGGACCTGGCCGACGCCCGGATCAAGGCGGGGGTGCTGCTGACCCCACCCGGTGGAGGCGGGGCCGACCTCAGCGCGTTCGCAGCCGAACGGTACCCCTTTTTCCTGAACCCCAGCTTCGCGGAGATGACGACGCCAGCCCTCGTCGTGGTGGGCGACCGGGACGCCTCCCCCCACTTGACGGTTCGTGGGCCGGATTGGCATGCGGACCCCTACGTCCTGAGTCCCAGCCCCAAGTGCCTGTTGACCCTGTTTGGCGCAGAACACGGCCTGGGCGGAGTGGCTGGGTACGACGCGGCGGAAACGACGGACGAGAGCCCCGAGCGTGTGGAGGCGGTGGGGCGGCTGACCTGGGCCTACCTGCGCAGCGCGCTCTACCCCGGAGACCCTGCCTGGGAAGATGCGACTGAAGCCTTGAAGAACAGTCCCCATCCACTGGGGCGGGTCGAACGCAAGTGAAGCGCTGAGCGGTGCAGGGTTGGGGGCTTCGTCCACCGGGGACCGCTCCGGCCGTCTCTCCCTCCAAGCCGAAATTCTCCATTCTGCCGCGCCCGTCCCCGCCGGAGTGACCGCTTCGACGCCCAGCGGTGGACCTTCCCAGGTGATTGGCGGGCTCGTTCTTCTCCTTCAACCGTGGAGCACGAACGAGGTTCCCGTCCTGTTTGCAAAGCAAGGCCTCACAAGGAGATGTTCATGAGCCAATCCACTGTTTTACCTGCTGCGGCCTCCACCAGTACGCCTGCTCCCGTTGTATCGGTCAGTCCGGTGGTCCTGTCCGCTCCAGGCCGTGGCGAGGACTTGCAGGTGCGAGTCTCCGCCCCCGCGACCGGGCGCGAATTGCCGATCATGGTCTTTGCGCACGGCTTTGGTGCTTCCTGCAACAGTTATGCCCCTCTTGTGAACTTCTGGGCGGCGCACGGCTTCGTCGTGATCCAGCCGACCTTTCTCGACTCCAAGACGCTGGGGCTCAGCCCGGAGGACTCCCGGACCCCCTCGATCTGGCGGTTCCGGGTCGAAGACATGAAACGCAGTCTCGACGGCCTCGATCTCATCGAAGCTTCCGTGCCGGGGCTTCAGGGGCGCCTCGACCGGAGCCGTGTCGCCGCCGCCGGTCATTCGTACGGTGCTCAGACGACGGGGATGTTGTTGGGCGCGCGGGTTCTCGATTCCGGCGGCTTCCCGGGAAAGGACATGTCCGACCCGCGCATCAAGGTGGGCGTGCTGCTTTCGGCCACGGGCCGGGGGGGTGAGGATCTCACTCCGTTTGCGGCCGAGCATTTTCCGTTCATGAACCCGAGCTTCGCGGAGATGACGACCCCGGCCCTCGTGGTGGCGGGCGATCAGGACGATTCTCCGCTGAGCGTTCGTGGACCGGATTGGTTCACGGATGCCTACACCTTGAGCCCGGAGGACAAGTGTCTGGTGACGTTCTTCGGAGCAGAACACATGCTCGGCGGAATTTCCGGAGACCTCGTGACAGAAACGACGGACGAGAACCCGGAGCGTGTCGCCTGGGTCCAACGGCTGACCTGGGCCTACCTCCGCAGCGCGCTCTACCCGGGAGACCCCGCCTGGTCCGCCGCGTGTGCCGCGCTCATGGACAGCCCCAAGCCGCTGGGCCGGGTCGAATGGAAGTGAAGCGCCGAGGGGTGGGGGAACTCAGGGGTGACCACACGGATGGCCTCCGGCGGCCCGCCAAGGTGGCGGAAACCAGTGACCATGGAGAGGAACTGATTTTTAGGGTCAGGTGTGCCGGGCAGTTCCCTCTCTCACAAGCCCAAAGTCAAGGAGAATCGTATGGCTGAGAAAATCTGGTTCATCACCGGCGCCTCCCGCGGTCTCGGGCGCGTCTGGGCCGAAGCCGCTCTGCAACGTGGCGACCGGGTGGCCGCCACCGCCCGCAGGGTCGCCGATCTGGCCGACCTGACCGAGCGTTACGGCGACGCCGTCCTGTCCCTGGCGCTCGACGTGACCGCCGCCGAGCAGGCCACGCAGGCGGTCGGGCAAGCCCACGCCCACTTTGGCCGATTGGATGTCGTCTTGAACAACGCGGGCTACACCCTGGTCGGCATGGTTGAAGAAGCGAGCGACGCCGACGTGCACGCGCTGTTCGACACGAACGTCTACGGCATGCACCGGGTCATTCGGGCCGCGCTGCCGCTGCTGCGCAGTCAGGGCAGCGGACACCTCATCGGCGTCTCCAGCACCCTCGGCATCGTCCCCAGGCCACTCATCGGCCTGTACTGCGCGACCAAGGCCGCCACCGAATCGCTGCACGAAAGCCTGGCGGCGGAAGTGAAGCCGTTCGGCCTCAAGGTGACGCTGATCGAACCGGGCGCCTACGCCACCGAATTTGGCGCCTCGAGAAAGGAAGCGACGGCCCTGGACGCCTATGCCGATCTCCGTCAGCAGGTGTTCGGGAGACTCGTGAACGAGAACCGCGGGGCCCCCCGGGCGACCGCGCAGGCCGTCCTCCAGCTCGTGGACGCCGAGACTCCGCCCCTGCGGTTGATCCTGGGCAGCGAATCGTTGCCCGAGGTGCGGACGACCTATGCCGGGCGCCTGGCCGTCTGGGAGGAGTGGGCGGCGGTCTCGAACGCCGCCCAGGGCGAGCAGAAGAATCCTGCCGCGCTGTCCTGAAGGACCAGCCATGCCGCAACGACGATCCTCCACGGGGGTCTGCTCAGCTTCTGTCACCGGTCAGGGTGAACCGGTGAAGCGCGCGGTTCTTCCATGACCACCCGCGTGGAAGCCTTCAGCGACGCCGTGTTCGCCATCATCACCATCATGGTGCTGGAGCTGCCCCATCCGCAGGGGCAGGCGTGGTCGAGCCTGCTGCGGGTGTGGCCCACCTTCCTCGCCTACGTGCTGAGCTTCGTACTCGTCGGCCTCGCCTGGACCAACCACCACCACCTGCTCCGCTCGGTGCGTCAGACGTCGAACCGCTTGCTCTGAGCCAACTTGAACCTGCTGTTCTGGCTCTCGCTGTTGCCCTTCGTGACCGGTTGGGCGGGCGAGACGCATTTCGCCCCCGTCCCCATGACTGTCTACGCCGCCGACGCACTGCTCAATGCCGTGGCGTTCAGCGCGCTGATTCACGTCATCCGTCACGACCCCGCCAACCCCCCGCAGGGCCTGGGGCGTCGGGGCAGGATCGCCGCCTCGCTGGTCGCCTACGTCGTGTCCGTGGTGGCTCCCGTGGCCGGACCGGTGGGCGTGTGGGTGTCCGGGCTGTGCCTTGTCTTCGTGGCGCTGACGTGGCTGGCGCCGGACCGGCGCAGCGGGCAGGCGGCGGAGAAATCGGGCCAGGGCCACACGGTGCTGGCAAGGAGACCGCGATAGGCCGTTGAACTGGGTGTGACGGGAAGCCAAACCACCTTCGTTTCCCCCTCCATGTCGTCCCGGATTCGCTCTGACTGTCTCCACCTGAAACTGTCCACTTCTTGGAGCCACTGGCGACCAGTGGCTTCACCCCCATCCGACCCGCAAGCAGGGGGAGGGGGATGCATGAAAAACGGAGGACCTCCATGCCCATTCAAGGATCAGACCTGTTGAAGAACTCGCGTCGTTCTGGGATGTGGAACGGCCATACCAGGGCCCAGGCTGCCGACACCATGCGGACCACCACGCTCGACTCAGGACCCCTGATCCAGCTCACGCTGCTGCTGCTCTCGGCGCTGACGGTGATGGCGGCGGCGGCTATCGCGCCCGCCCTGCCTGCCCTGGAGGCACACTTCGCCGGGGTGCCGAACGCCCACCTCCTGGTCAAACTCCTCGTCACCCTCGTCGGGTTGGTCATCGCGCTGACGGCCCCCATCGCTGGAATGCTGGCCGACCGGTTCGGGCGCCGCCCGGTGCTGATCATCGCACTGCTGCTCTTCACCCTGGGCGGGGCCAGCGGCCTGATCTTCAGCTCGCTGGGCGCGCTGCTGGCGGGGCGAATCGTGCTGGGGCTCGCGGTCGCGGGCACCATGACGGCCACCGGCGCGCTGATCAACGACCTGTTCAGCGGCCCTGCGCGGGGCCAGTTCCTGAGTCGTCAGGCAGCGGCCACCAACTTCGGCGGCGCCGTGCTGCTGCCACTCGGCGGCGTGCTGGCCGGCTTCGGCTGGCGGGTGCCCTTCGGCCTGTACCTGCTGGCCCTGCTGCTGCTGCCGCTGGTCTGGCGCCTGCCCCCGGGCGTGCCGGGGGCAGGCGCCAGCGAGACCGGAAAGGTCAGGCCGCGCTGGGGCCTGATCGGGCTGGTGTACGCCCTGGCCCTCCTGTACATGCTCACCTTCTACCTGATGCCAACCCAGGGCCCCTTTCTGCTGGCGTTCCTGCACGTCTCGCCCGGCACCACCGGCCTGATCCTGGGGGGGTTTACCCTGGTCGCGGCCCTGACCTCGCTGCTGTATGCGCGCCTGGCGGGCCGCTTCGATGCGCGCCGGGTCGCGGCGCTGGGCTTCCTGTTGCTGGGAGCTGGTTGGCTGATCGTCTCACGGTCGGACGGTCTGGGCGGCGTGCTGCCGGGCCTGCTGGTCGGCGGCCTAGGCGCGGGGCTGGTGTTCCCCAACCTCTACGCCTGGCTGGCCGACGTGACTCCCGCCGCCTGGCGCGGGCGTATCACGGCGGGCATGAGCAGCGCGGTCTTCCTGGGCCAGTTTCTCAGCCCGCTGGTGCTGACCTCGCCTTCCGCTCGACCCGCTGTCGGCTTCGTTTGGGGCGCGGCATTGGCGGGCGTGGTCGGCCTGGGGCTGCTCGCCTCCAGCGTCTTTGGTCGCCGAGCACCAGCCGACCGGACCAACGCCCGGGAGCGCGTCACCTGACGCCGTGACAGCTCAGCCCACCGCGACCTCCACGAAAGCACGGGAGCAAAGGACCTGGTCTCCTGATCCGGCCTGATGGGTTCAGTTCAAGGTGCCTATCCGAGATAGTAAAACCTTGGGAGAACGACGTCGCTCAAGAACGTGCTGTTTTTGAGCAAAATTGTGCTTCCCGTCGGGATGTCAGGAGGGGCGACGTATGAGGACGCCTACTGCCGCAGGGCCGAGGGGGCAACGCCGAAGTGACGCCGGACGTGGTGGGTGAGGTGACTCTGGTGGGTGAACCCGACCGTGTTCGCGATGGTGACCAGGGAGAGTCTGGGCGTCGAGAGGAGGGTTCTGGCCCGCTCGCCGCGCCGGAGCACGATGTACTGGTGAGGAGTTGTCCCTGTGGCGCGCTTGAACTGGCGCGAGAAATGGTAGGGGCTGAGACCCGCCATCCCCGCCAGGGTGGCGAGGCTCAGGTCCTCGTGCAGGTGGTCGAGCACGTAATGGGCGACCCGTTCGAGCTTTCCCCTGGACAGGCCGTGCCTCGGCTCCTGGAGCGCCTTGTTCTCAGCGGAGTAGGTTCTCAGCAGGTGAACGGCGAGCACATTCACGAGGGACTCGACGTAGAGGCGCTCGGGCGGGTGCTCCCGCCGCAGTTCCGAACGCAGGGTCCCGGCGAGCTGCCGGATCAGGGGGTCGTCCGCGCTGCGATTTTCGACGATCTCCACGGACCCCCGGCGCAGGAGGTCACGGGTAGCCCGCTCCACGAAGGCCGGCGTCAGGTAGAAGATAAGGTGCTCGGCCTCCTGAAGCCACTCGCTGCCGTGCGGCTGGCCGCTCCCGATGATCGAGACGTTCCCGTCCCCCAGCAGGCGGGTGAGCTGCCGACCTCCTGCCGTCTGCCACGTCGAGAGACAAGCCGTATTCTCGTAGCAGACATCGACGGAGATTTCGGGGTGGGCGTGTTCCGGAAAGTGGGTGGGCGCGATGGCCGCGCAAAAGAGGCCGATCCCTTCGACGAAGTTGGTGAGGTGGTAGGGAATGTCCGCACCGGATGCTCCGGAGTTCAGCACGTCAGCCTCCGTGGACGAGCCGTTGACCACTTCTGCTGGGGCTTGCCCGAGATGGGGTGGGCGAAGGGTGGACCGAGGAATGGCGGGGCGAACTTTGCTTCACCCGGCGACATGAGCGCGCGCCGTTTGGAGAAGTGGACACATGGTCAGGCGTCGACCTCCAAGAGTCTGAGGGACATCAAGACAAGTCCCCTGAAGTGGAGCCTTTCCACTCCTGACTGAATCGGGCTCGGTTGCCGTGAGATGGTTCGGCACTCCGGGCATGATGACCGGACGCCTCGTGAGCGGGAAGCAGGTGAACCCGTTCAAGCAGACTGGACCTGCCTGGACAGGAAGTCCCGGTACCACGCCACGGTCTGCGCGATCCCCTGCGCCAGCGGCGTCGGGTGGACGCCGAACTGACGCTCGAACGCCTCGGAGACCATGTTCTGCGGGAGGCGGTGCTGGTAGAGCATCTCCGCGTAGCTGTCCATAAAGGTCTGGTCGAAGGGCCCGTAGGCCTCAGCCCGCCGCAGGTTGTGAATCCGCAGCGGACGCCCCACCGTGTGGGCGACCAGCTCAAGCACCTCGTCTGTGGAGCGGGCGGGCACCGTCGGCAGGTGCCAGATGCGCCCGTCTCCTTCCGGGCGCTCGCCCAGGGTCGCCAGCCCGCAGGCCACGTCGCCGATGTAGGTGTAGCTGTGCGGGAGGCTGGTGTCGAGCATCGTCATGACCTCGCCCCCCGTCAGGGCCGCCGGGAACACCGCCCCGCCCAGGGTCGAGTTCAGGACGCCGGGCCCGTAGAAGTCCGCCGAGCGCCCGGCGACCACCCGCACCCGGCCCTGAGCGTGCGCCTGCAAGTAGCGCCGGTCGAGGTCGGCGCGCAGCCGGCCCTTGACGGTGGTGGCGGCCCAGGGCGTGTCCTCGGTGAGGTGCTCGCCGCCCACCTCGCCGTAGGGGTACAGGGTGTCCAGCACCACCAGCCGGGCCCCGTGGCGTTCGGCGGCCTTCAGGATGGCCTCACCGATGCCGGGCATCAGTCGGGGTTGCAGGTGGTAGGGGACGTTCACGCAGTGGTAGATCACCGAGGCCCCCTGGGTGGCTGAGGTGGCGGCGTCCGCGTCGCTCAGGTCAGCGCTGGCGTGTTCCGCCCCAGCGGGAGGCCGGGTGTCGGCGCGGCGATCCACCAGGCGGACCCGGTGGCCCCGGCGAACGAGTTCGGCAGCCAGGGTGGTGCCGGCAGGGCCAGCGCCGAGGACGACATGCAGGTCAGTAGAGGTCATGGGGTCTCCTTGAGGGATGGCGAGAGGGCAAATGAAATTCCAGCGGTAATTCTTCTATCAATGATAGAAAGGAGGGCAAAAAATCAGGTCATAGGAGCCTCCCAGCTTCTGAGCAGCGCGGAGACGGCATGCTCGGCGAGGCTCCGGGCGCGCTCGAAGCCGATGTCCTCCAGCAGGCCGAGCGTCGCCATGCCATGCAGGACGCCCCAAGCGGTTTCGCTGGCGGCCAGGGGGTCGGGCAGCGAGACGCCCTTGTGCCGCGCCCACGCGCCGATGGCCTCCAGCGTCAGACGGATCACCCCGGAGGCGGCCTCATGCCGCGCGCGACCGTCCAGCCGGACGCCGCCGAGGCCGGTCATCAGTTCGTAGAGGGCGGGGTGGTCCTGCGCGAAACGCAGGTACGCCCGGCACAGCCCGCGCAGCCGCCGCTCGGGGTCGGGTTCGGCCCCCACGGCTTGCAGGGCGAGGAGCAGGCGGTCGTAGCCCTGCTCCATGACCGCTTGTAGGGCAGCCTCCTTGCCGGCGAAATACTGGTAGATGATGGGTGAGGTGTACTCCACGGCGTCGGCGATGCGGCGAATGGTGACCGCCGGCCAGCCTTCCCGCTCGCCGATGGTGAGGGCGGCCTGGAGGATGCCCTCACGGGTCGCCTGCTTTTGCCTCGCTCTCCTGGCCTGGGCTGTCATCCTTCCTCCTGTAGGAAATCTATCACTGATAAGTATGGGCGGTCGGGATCGCCCCGTCAATCCCATCACCGTTCGGCGCGGCGCGCGGGCGGGGAGGGTCACGCTGCCCCCGGTACAACTGGGCCGCCCACCTGCCAGCGCATCACGTCCTGGCGGGGCGAGACCCCAAAGAGCCGGCGGTACTCGCGGCTGAACTGCGAGGGGCTGTCGTAGCCGACCCGAAAGCCGGCCCCGGTCACGTCCAGTTCCCGGCCCAGCAGCAGCCGGCGCGCCTCCTGGAGCCGCAGGCGCTTCTGAAACTGGAGGGGACTCAGGGCCGTCACCGCCTTGAAGTGGTGGTGGAAGCCCGACACGCTCATGTGCACGTCCCGGGCCATCTGCTCCACCCGCAGGGGCCGGTCGTACTCCCGCACCAGCCGCTCGATAGCGGTGGCGATCCGGTGGGTCTGCCCGGCCGCCTGCACCATCGCCCGCAGTCGGCCCCCCTCCGGGCCGACCAGCAGCAGGTACCCTAGTTCACGCAGGATCAGCGGGGCCAGCGCGGGAATGTGCTGCGGCGTGTCCAACAGGCGAACGAGTCGCAGCACGGCGCCTTGGACCAGCGGTTCGAGAGCGGTCACCACCAGGCCAGCCTGGCTGCCCGCGCCCGGTGCCGTCTCCGGAAACTCCACCGCCAGGGCCGCGATCAGGGCCGGGGCGAGGTCCACGTGCAGCGCGAGGTGAGGCCTGTCCGGTGACGCTTCGAGAATCCGGGCGGTGAGCGGGAGGCTGACCGAGACGAGGAGCAGGTCCTCCGGGCCGTACGCCAGCGACGCCTCTCCCTGCTGCACAAGCTTGCGGCCCTGCGCGACCAGGCACACCGAGGGCGTGTAGACCGTGTGCACGGGCTCCGACGCGGCCACCGCCCGGTACAGGTGCAGACCGGGCACGGCGGTGGATTGCAGGCCCAGCCGGGTCGCATGGCGGGTGAGTAACTCGGTCAAGGTCAGTGGCTGGGCAGCGAGCACCGGGGAGACGGTCATAGCAGACAGTCTGCCCCACAGGGCGTCTCACCATTCCAGGCCACCTCACGGTCACCCCGATCCCGTTTGCAGGATCAGGCAAGTTCTCTCCAGCATCGCGCTATCGGGCGGGGCGGGTTTTGGAGGAGAGTAGGCGGGCACGAACGGGGAGAACAGCTCTCGCTCACCTTCCCGCAGTGTCGTCACCTCACCCGCAGGCCCTGGCACGGTGCCGGGTCCCGCAGCTCTCATTCTGGAGGAATGTTCCATGACCACCCCCACCACCCCTGGGCGCGTCGCCATCGTCACCGGCGGGTCACGCGGTATCGGGCGCCAGAGCGCCGAGCGCCTCGCCGCCGACGGCCAGGCCGTCGTCATCGCCTACGCCAACAGCGATCAGGAAGCGAACGACGCCGTGGCCGCCATCCGGGCTGCCGGGGGCACCGCCACCGCCATCAAAGTCGATGTCTCAGACGAGCTGGCCGTCGAAACCCTCTTCGGCCGCACCGAGCAGACCTACGGCGGCGTCGATGTCGTCGTGCACGCGGCGGGCATCATGATCCTGAAACCGCTGGCCGAGTTCGGCGTGGACGACTTCGACCGGCTTCAGCGGGTCAACGTCCGGGGCACCTTTCTGGTGAACCAGCAGGCGGCCCGCCGGGTACGTGCCGGCGGCGCGATCCTCAACTTCTCCAGCTCGGTCGTGGCGCTGGCGCTGCCCACCTACGCGCCCTACGCCGCCACCAAGGGGGCGGTGGATGCCCTGACCCGCATCCTCGCCAAGGAACTGCGGGGCCGCGACATCACGGTCAATGCCGTGGCGCCCGGCCCCATCGCCACCGACCTGTTTCTGGACGGCAAGGACGAGGCCACCATCGAGCGGATGGCGAGGATGAACCCGATGGAGCGCCTGGGCACCCCGCAGGACGTCGCCGAGGTGGTGTCGTTCCTGGCCGGGCCGGGGCGCTGGATCAACGGTCAGGTCGTGCTCGTGAACGGAGGAGCGATCTGACATGCCCAAGACCATCGTCATCAGCGGGGCGAGCAGCGGGTTCGGGGCGCTGACGGCACGTGCCCTCGCCGACGCCGGGAATCTCGTCTACGCGGGCATCCGCGACACGCAGGGACGCAACGCGGGCGCCGTCCGCGACGCCCAGACCTACGCCCGCGAACACGGAGTGGACCTGCGCACCGTCGAGCTGGACGTGTCCTCGCAGGACTCGGTGGACGCCGCTGTCGCCCGGGTGCTCGCCGAGGCGGGCGGGCTCGACGTGCTCGTTCACAACGCCGGGCACATGGTGAGCGGCGCTGCCGAGGCCTTTACGCCGGAGCAGCTCGCGCAGGTGTACGACACCAACGTGCTGGGCACCCAGCGGCTGAACCGCGCGGCGCTGCCCCACCTGCGCCGCCAGGGGCACGGCCTGGTGCTGTGGGTGGGCAGCACCAGCAGCCGGGGCGGCACGCCCCCCTACCTCGCTCCCTACTTCGCGGCCAAGGCGGCGATGGACGCGCTGGCGGTGAGCTACGCGGCGGAACTGGCCCGCTTCGGCATCGAGACGAGCATCGTGGTGCCGGGCTCGTTCACCACGGGCACCAACCATTTCGCCAGCGCGGGGACGGCAGACGACAAGCAGAGGGCGGCGGAGTACGAGGAGAAGTACCCGGGCCTGCTGGAATCGGTCGCCGGGAAGCTCGCCGAGCTGGCGCCACCGGACGCGAGCGCCTCGCTGGTGTCGGATGAGATCGCCCGGATCGTGGCCCTGCCCGCCGGAGAGCGTCCCTTCCGCAGCCATGTGGACCCAGCGAACGACGGTTCGGAGGAGGTGAGTGCGGTGGCCGACCGGATTCGGGAGGAGTTCCTGACCCGCGTTGATCTGGCCGACCTGCTCCACCCCGTAA
This sequence comes from Deinococcus humi, assembly GCF_014201875.1. Taxonomy (NCBI): domain Bacteria; kingdom Thermotogati; phylum Deinococcota; class Deinococci; order Deinococcales; family Deinococcaceae; genus Deinococcus; species Deinococcus humi. The sequence goes on from NZ_JACHFL010000020.1 coordinate 29,888, forward strand.
TCCAGAACCGCGAGTGAGGGTCGATGGCAGAGACGGGAGGACCGGCTCACGCTACAGACCTTCGCGTAGCCAGGATGGGCGTGGCTTTGGGCTGGCCCCAAAAGTTGGACGGTTTCGAGTCGAGACTCGGCTCAGGTCAAGGGTACAACATCGGCTTTCCCTGCTCGCCCAGGGGACGGGCTGACGGCCACATTTGCGGTGTTGTCTCCGCAAAGGCGGGCGGCAGGCCGCCCCCTGGCCTGCTCAGCAAACTCGTCTGGGGTTCGGTAGCTGAGTGACGAGTGGGGTCTGCGGGCGTTGTAGAACGCCCGCCAATCGTCCAGGAGCTGAGCCGCCCCCGAAAACCGATCCAGGTCAGCTTGGAATCTCTGACGGGCGTGAGCCGAACCCAGTCCGCCCGCCGCCCTGCTGTTCCCAGGGTGGCGTGCCTCCCGGCCGTTTCCCCCTTGCCGCACAGCACCTGGTCCAGCGCATCCGGCCGCGCGACGCCGGCCCGCAGCCGCTTCAGCTGACCTGCACGACGAGGTCACGCAGCTGCGCGGCCGCGTCCAGATCCTTGACCACGTAGCCCCTGGCGCCCAGTGCCAGCGTCTGCGCCGCCAGCGCCGAGTGCACGTGGCCGCTCAACACCACCACCGGCACCCCTGAGGCCAGTTCCAGCGCACGGCCCAGCAGCTCCAGGCCCTGCCCATCCGGCAGACTCAGGTCCAGCACCAGCACCTCAAACGCTCCACCAGGCCAGCTTGTCATGGCGTCTGTGAACGTCGGCACCTCTTCAATCCGCCAGTCCACCCCCAGCAACACCAGCTCTTCGCGCAACAGCAGCGCGTCCATAGGGTGGTCCTCCACCAGCAGCACCCGCGTCACGCCGTCCCCCCGGACCTGGCGTTCAGGCACGGTGCTTCGCGGCAGTGAATCACCCGGTCCAGCCGGACGCGCCGCCGCTGAAGGTCTGCTGCGGGAACGCTCTGGAAGCCGCATGGTGCCCACCTGTCGTCCATACCCCAGGGTAGAGATCATTTGGCCTGCAAGCTCCGAGGCATGTGAATGGGCCTTGAGCGTCCTCTCAGCCGCGCCGCAGGTCAGTCTGTGGAGGGCTGGGGTGAGGTCCGGGCCGACGGGCTTTCAAGCAGCCGTTCAGCGTCAGAGTGCGTGGTGCGGACGGCGAGGACGTACAGGCGGTTGACCAGGCCCTCGAGCCGCTCGTCGCGCAGGGTGTGGGTCTCGAGGTGCTCGAGCAGCAGGTCGGCGATCAGGCGGTACTCGTCCGGGGTCAGTGAGAGGTCACAGGCGGGTGCGTCGGTGGGGAGGCTCCTGTGGTCTGTCATGTCTTCATTTTGAGTTCATGGAGGGGGCTGGACTGTGGGTCAGCACGCGGTGTGGGATTGACCGGTTGTCCTAACTGCAAAAAGGAAACACTTCGTTCATGTAGAGGGCCGTGTGGCCGTGGTGTGGTCTACCGGTTGCCGTTCTCCTCGGCCTATCGCTACCCCTGCACCTCTTTGGCGTCATGCCCGCGCGGCTTGAACTCCTGCGCTCCAGCAACCAGGTGGGCAGTCAAAGGCGCCGTGGCGGCACTTGAGATCGAACGCTGGCGTTCAGGATCACCAGTAACTTGCGCCTGCGCGCCACGAGCGCGACTTTCTTGGGTTTTCCTGGTGCGACGAGACGACGAAAAGCCGTCTGGAGCACCGGATTCAAACACTGCCAGGAGCAGGGGGGCGAGTTGATCCGTTTTGGCGAGACAACCGGTAGCTTTGGCGAAATCGCGAACCTGGCGCGCCTTGGCAATCACTACCGGCACGTCTCGTTCCGCCAGGGTGAGGACGACCTCCCGCTCCAGACCGCCAGTGACTTCCAACACGACGAGACCCGGGTTGAGTTCTCGGAGCTGGGCGGCCAGGGGTGTTGCACCTGCCTCCGAGTTCTCCGTCACCTAGATTTTCCCTGGAGGTCAAACTGCGACATTGAGGCGAACTGCGCTATTGCTCGGCCTTCTGGCCGGGGTTTTCATCGGTCTACCGCCCTGCGCCCCGGCCTGAACCGACCAGGTCTTCCGTTCACGTCCACTTTGCCCCCCATTCGGCCAGCGCCCGCACCACACTGCCCAACGCGCGGCCTTTGTCCGTCAGCGTGTATTCCACGCGCGGCGGAATTTCCGGGAACACCTGACGGGTCAACACACCCTGGGCCTCCAGATCGCGCAGGCGGTCCGTCAGGGTCTTGGGGCTGATGCCGCTCAGGCTGGACCGCAACTCACCAAAACGCCGCGTGCCTGAGAGCAAATCGCGCAGGATCAGGGTGGTCCACTTGCCCTCGATCACGGCCAACGCTCACTCCACCGTGCATTCGGGGCGATCCTGAATCTGGACGTCAAAGTTCATTTCAAGAAACTATAGCAGTTTCTGGAAACTGCTTCACAAATTGAAGCGTCCCTGTTAGCGTGGTTGACCTGATCCGCACCTTCACCGGGTCAACAGGGAGAACAGACCATGAGCGAATTGATCCTGACGTACGGCGCGGGTGGGGTGCAGGGGGCGCCCGTGGCCCATGGCCTGCTGGACGCCGGATACCGCGTGCGGGCACTGGTGACCAACCCAGGGAAGCACCGCGCGCTGGCCGAGAGGGGCGCGGAAGTGGTGGCGGGCGATCTGGCGGACCTGGACAGCCTGCGCCGCGCGACGCAGGGCGTGGACCGGGTGTTCCTGATGCTGCCGTTCTCGGGCGGCGGCAACCCGCTGGACTCCGCCAGCAACGCCATCCAGGCTGCGAAAGAACATGGAGTCAAGCTGCTGGTCCTCAACACCAGCGGGCAGACGCCCGCCGAGCCGACGGGAATGCCGATGATGGATTACCGCATTCATCTCGAGCAGCTGTTGCGCGACCGCGGCGTGCCGAGCATCATCCTGCGGCCCACGGCATACATGGAAAACTTCCTGGGCCCGTGGGTGCTGCCGCGCCTGAGGGCCCAGGCTGTGCTGGCCTATCCGGTGGAGGCTGAGCGCCCCACATCCTGGTTGGCCGCGCAGGACCTGGGACGCTTTGCCGTGGCCGCGCTGGGACGGCCTGAGTTGGCCGGGCAGGCCTTTGACCTGGGCGGCCCACAGGCGCTCCGCGGCGCGGACATCGCCGCCGCCTTTTCCCGCGCGCTGGGCCGCCAGATTCGGTACGAAGCCATCACCCCCGAGCAGTTCGGGGCGATCATGGGCCGCGTGATGGGACCGGAAGCCGAGGCCGGCATCGTCGCCGCCTACCGGGCCGGACAGGCCACCCCCATGGACGCGATGGTGGTGAAGATGGACCGTGTCCTGGCGCAGTTGCCCGTGGAACAGACCACCCTGGAGCAGTGGGTGCGTCAGCACGCAGACCTGTTCGCGCGGACCGGGCAGACATGAGGGCGGCCCGCTTCCACCGCTTTGGTGAGCCTTCAGTGCTGGACGTCGAGGAAGTGCCGTGGCCCGCCCCGAAGGGGGACGAAGTGCTGATCCGCGTTCACGGGTCCAGCATCAACGGTACCGACTTGAACCTGCGCGGCGGCGGGCTGGGTCTCCTCATGGCCGGGCAACTGCCGTTCACGCCTGGCTTCGATGTGTCGGGTGAGGTGGCCGGCTGCGGGCCAGCGGTCACCGCCTACCGTCCAGGAGACCGGGTGTACGCTCTGCTGGGGCACGGTGGGGGCGGCGCTGCCGACTACGTCACCGTGTCTCAGGCGCGCGTCGGACTGGCCCCGGACAGCGTTGATCTGGTCACGGCGGCGGCGGTGCCCCTGTCCGGCCTGACGGCCCTGCAAGCCCTGCGCGGCGAGGGGCACCTGCAACACAGCCAGGACAAAAAGCGGGTGCTGGTCTACGGCGCGTCCGGCGGCATCGGAGCGTTCGCGGTGCAACTGGCCCGGATCATGGGGGCGCACGTGACCGGTGTGGCCCGCGCGGTCAAGCTGGAGTATCTGCGTGAGCTCGGCGTGGACGAGGCCCTGTCCACCGACGAACTGGACTGGAACGACATCGGCCAGCCGTGGGACGTGATCCTGGACACGCCGCCCGCATTGAAGTTCAGCGCGGTCAACCACGCGCTGACCCCGCACGGCGTGCTGGTCAGTACCCGTGGCCTGCCCACCCGGCTGTCGGACGCTGCGGCCATGCTGCCGGGTGCCGCGCCGCGCTTTGCCGCCGTACGAACCGCCGAGCGTGGGCTGGATCTGGCTTTTCTGAGTCGCCTGATTGACCGCGGCGAATTAAAAGTGCCGGTGGACCGGGTGTTTGCCCTGGCCGACATTCGCGCCGCACATGAATATGCCGAGGGGCCGGAGGTGCGCGGGAAAGTGGTGCTGTCTTTGGAGTGATGGTTCACAGCATGCCCTGGCTCTGCGCAGCGGTCCTGGCAGGCACCGAAGCCTGACATGCGCTTGAAGCAGTCAGGTTCTGGACCGCCAGCGCTCACGTTCCCGCCGCGGCTTTGCAGTCCTCCCTGGCAGGGGTCTCTGAAGATGAACAACGCAAGAAACCCTTGGTCAGCACGGCGTTGAAAGCGTGTTGACCGCCGTTCATGCATGACCCACGCCGCAAATGTGATGACCTGGAAAGCCAGCGGCCTTTAAGCTCCACCCACACCCTGGACCGGTTGCAAGGGCTGGCGTGCCGCCGCCTCCCGTTTCCTTTGCCTCAGTGCTCCAGGGCCTCCTTGCCATGAACCTGCCACCTGCCCCAGCTCCTCCCCAGCCTGAACAGGCTTCCACGCTGCCTGCTGATCCAGCCGGGCTGGTGCGGTGGATTCCCCCGCTCGCGGCGGCCATCGGCCTGCTGATTCTGGTGTTCCTGCGCATCGCTGCCCCGCCGTACGTGGGCCTCCTGAGCCTGATCATTGTCTACGGCAGCCTGGCTCGGTTCGGCCCACGCACCTTCAGAGCCCCCCTGCTCCACAGCGCCGCGCCGGTCTACGCCCTCACCCTGCTGCTGGCCTGGGGCCTGGCGCTGTACCGGTTGCCGGACCATCCCGCCACGCCGATGGTCCGCCTGGCCGTTCTGCTGCACCTCACCACTGTGTACGTCTTTCTGTTTGTGCGGGGGTCACCGGCGGGCGCGGCCCGCTGGGCCTGGGGCACCCTGACCCTGCTGATTCTCACCGCACTGCCCCACGCCTGGCGGACGCTGGGTCAGACCGGGGTCTTCGACAGCCTGACCCTGCCGGTGACCCTGCTGTTTTCTCACGGCGCGCTGATCACGGCACTCCACCTGTTCAGCACCTTTCGGGAGCGGGCGGCCTACAGCGAGGGACGGGCACAGGCGCTGGATGAACTGGCCCACCGTGACGCGCTGACCGGCCTGCTCAACCGCCGCGCGCTCGAGCGTGACCTGGAGGCGGTGGTGGCCGCCTCCAGCGCGGGGCTGCGCCTGGCCGTGGTGGACGTCGACGGCCTTAAGGCGGTCAACGACCGTCTGGGACACGCGGCGGGGGACGATCTGCTGCGCCGGTTCGCTCAGGGCTTTGCGCAGGAGGTGGGCGCGCTCGGGCAGGTGTACCGGATCAGCGGAGATGAGTTCGCGCTGCTGTTGCCGGAAGGGGCACTCGCGGCCGAGGGCCTCATCGGCCGGGTCACCCAGACGGTGCAGGCGGTGTATCCGGGGGCGGCGGCCAGTGTGGGAACAGCCCGCTGGCGGGCCGGGGAAACGGCGGGGGCCTGGCTGTCGCGCGCGGACGGGGCGATGTACCGGCACAAGCGCCGGGGCGGTCCAGGCCGGTGAATCGGCCAACTCCACCCTTCGCCTGTCCGCAGCCAACGCCGCGACGGGCCGGCACCCCCCACCCATTCGATGATCCGCGGTGGGCGCAAGGAGACGGGGCGGGGACCGCTGGAGCCCGGCCCAGCACACAGCGTCAACAGGGGAAGGGATGAAGCATCCGGACGGCACGCCGATGACGCCCGAAGAGTGGAGTGTGGAGCGGCTGTGGCGCTGGGAACGACTGAACCGGCAGCAGCGCTCGTTGCACCCTGTCGCCCAGCGGTTCTTGCCTCTGTTCAAGCGGTACGCCGAGGGGGAGCTGGGCAACATGGCCGAGCTGATTGACGCGCTGGAACGTGACCAGGCCCAGCGCTGCACGCTGCAGAACCTGGACACCCCTGAAGGCTCCGAATAAAAGCCGCTTGCCCCACCAGCCCTTTCGGCGGTCACTGAGGACGATGGTGGCTGGCTCCAGCCCATCCCAGCCTCTGAGACAGGGTCTTCACCCAGCGCTGATGCGCCTCGTCGTGCCTGGTCATAACCCGGGGATGGTGGAGCACTCGAGTGCGCACCAGCGTTTGTGATCGGTCTCTCCCCCATTGGATGAAGTTTTTCGGCGTCCGCCCGGCCTTGATGCGCATCACGCCCCCCCCTACACTTCGCGGGTGACCCATCTGTCCCCCATGACGCTGGGGCCGGCACCGGAATACCGGCGTCTCGTCGAGGAGATGCCCATCATGCTCTGGACCGCCGACGCCGCCGGCCGCTGGACCCATGTCAATGGCCGCTGGACCGAGTACACCGGCCTGATCGGCGAGGCCCAGGGCTTCGGGTTTGAGGCCGCCCTGCACCCGGATGACGTGGCCCCCACCCTGGAAGTGTGGACCGCGGCCATTCACAGCGGACAGCCTTACGACATCGAATACCGGCTGCGCGATACCCACGGCCAGCACCGCTGGTTCGTCGTGCGAGGACGCAAGGTCAGCGCCCCAGGTGCGGACGACGTGACCTGGGTGGGCAGTTGCACCGACATCGACGCGCAAAAGCAGGCCGAGGTGGCCGCCCTGAACGCGCAGCGCGCCGCGGTGCGCGCCCTGGGATTGGCGCTGGAAGTGAGGGATGGAGATACCGGGGGGCACACGGACCGGGTGGTGGGGCAGGCCCTGGCCCTTGGACGGGCGTTGGGACTCGGTGCGGCGGATCTGGAAGCCCTCGAACTGGGCGCGACCCTGCACGACGTGGGGAAGATTGGCATTCCAGACCAGGTGCTGCGCAAGCCCGCTGCCCTGGACCTGGATGAGCGGATGCTCATTCAAGCCCATCCCGCCCAGGGCGCACGCTTCGCCGCCGCGCTGGGCCTCTTGCCACCCGCCGCGCTGGGGGTCATCCGCCACCACCATGAACGCTGGGACGGACAGGGCTATCCCGACGAACTGGCCTGGGACCAGATTCCGTTGCTGGCGCGCATCTTTGCGGTGGTGGACGTATACGACGCGCTGGTCAGCGTGCGGCCGTACAAGGCGGCCTGGACGCCGGAACAGGCTCAGGCGGAGATCGAGCGGCAGGCGGGCACCCAATTTGATCCGCAGGTGGTGCGCGTGTTCCTGGCACTGACTTCCGGGTGAGCGGCCTCTGTGCTGCGTTGTGAACAACCGATCCCCCATTCTCTTGCAAACGCAAGGGTCAGTGACACGCCCCTCCCCCGCCTTGAACAGGGCAGCGGGCACGCTCGAGCGGACCGTTTGTCCGGCCGCTGTCCTCGCGGCGCGGGCGGGCACCCAACCCGTGCCGCAAAGCTCACAGAACACTAACAGGCGCCGTTCGCCCGTCGGGCTTATTTTTTCCTCATTTTCCATCGTTCCAGCCGTTAGGAGGTCGATTCAGGCCCTACACAGCCGTGCTGGGCGGGGGCACCCGATGGGCGGCTGTGGCCGGTCAAGATCGCTGGCAACGGCGTTCTGCCCATGACTTCGCCTTGACGTCGTTCCTGAAGTGTAGGGCTTGATACCTCATTCAGGAGGACGCCCCGCCCAGTGATGAATTTGTCACATTGAACCGGATACAACTAAACCCGGCCAGCAGATGCTGCGGCTGCTTCCCGTCTCAGACACCCTTTCTCGTCTCTTACAAGGAGTTGATATGGCCCTGTTCGGCGACCTTAAACACCAAACGCTCGCTGACCTGGCAAAAGTCCTGCACCGCCACACCGGGACGTTGTTTTTTCATGCCGCCTATCAGGGCAAGACCGTTGAATTGGTGTTGAACAGAGGGCAGCTGCGTGCGATGTACCTGGACGGATTTCCGGTGGAAGCCCTGGCCCGGGCACGGGGCATCCTCTATCAGCTGCACACCCAGAGTCACGGGGCCTTCGAGTTCCACCGACAGGCCCTGCTCGTGGGCGACGTTCGTTTCTATGATCAGCCGTTCGCCAGCCTGGTTCACGAGCTGGTCGAGTCGGCGAGTCCTGGGACGACCGGACCGGTGATTCCCGACGATCAACTGCCGCATCCCGAGACACGCTTCGTGCCCGTGCCCCATTCCCCGCCCGTGCCCGGTTCGCTCGCGTCACTCTGGACCCTCGTGCAACCCCACCTGACGGGGGGCAGCAGCGCCGCCGAACTCGCGCCGCAGCTGGGGCTGTCACCACACGACATGCAGACGGTCCTGTACCGGCTGCGGGCCATGGACCTGATCGCGCCCCAGCGGGCGGCGGTCTCACGCCCACCACCCACGGCCCACCATCCGGCGCTGCCGCATGGACACGGGATCTTCACCGTAGATGACCTCGTGCCCGTCACGCTCCCCCCCACTTCTCCTGCCCCCCAACCGCTGGTGCAGCGTTTGCTGGGTGCGCTTCGCCGCTTCACCCAGGGAGGCGCCGCATGACCGCCACCGAGGCGCCGCTCAAGCTGGTGGTCTCCGGGCCTGTTGGCGCCGGCAAGACCACCTTTGTCCAGACCATCTCCGAGACCCCCGTCGTCGCCACCGAGGCCGAGGCCAGCGAGGACATCGGCAAGACACACACCACCGTCGCCTTCGACTTCGGCACCCTGCGCCTGGACGGTCAGGACGTGCACCTGTACGGCACGCCCGGCCAGGACCGCTTCAACTTCATGTGGGAAGTGTTGTGCGAGGGCGCCCTCGGACTGGTGCTGCTGGTGGCCGGAGACCGCCCCGAGGACTTTGCCCACGCCCGCAACATGCTCGATTTCATCACCAGCCGCATTCCGGTGCCGTTTCTGGTGGGCGTGACCCGGCAGGATCAGGCCTCGGTGTGGCTGCCGGAGGACGTGGCGTTGTACTTCGGCCTGCCTGAAACGCAGGTGGTGGGCCTGAACGCCACCTGCCCGGATCAGGTGCGCCGGACGCTGGCCACTCTGCTGGAACTGCAGCTGGCCCCAGCGCTGCGGACCGAACACCACCCTTCCCCCTTCATCCACTGACCCTTCTGAATTCGCCTTTTTTCACGTGTCCCGGGAGCACCCCCTTCCCGGAAAGGATCCACCATGACCGCCACCATGAGCAAGCAAGACCAGCTGACCTCCACCCTCACCACCCTGCGCGGCGCGCTGCCTGAACTGCGCGGCGCGCTGGTGGCCACCGTCGACGGCCTGCCCATCGCGCAGGACATGGGCGGCGGCGTGGACGCCAACCGCGTGGCGGCCATGGCCGCCACCGCCCTGGGGCTGGGCAAGCGCATCAACGACACCCTGGGTTCGGGCCAGCTCACCGACATGAGTGTGGGCGGCACCGATGGGCAGGTCTACATCTACGCTGCGGGCAAGAAAGGCGTGTTGGCCGTTGTCGCGCCCGCGGGCGTCAATCTGGGGCTGCTGCACATGGAAGCCCGCGACGCGGCCCAGAGCGTCTCCATCATCCTGTAAGGCCAGCACTGCCGCTCACTGTTCGTCACCCTGATGTCCTGCGAGCGGCAGCGAACACCCGCACCGCCATCTGGAGCACCAACGCTCCCTTCCCGGAGGCCCCATGGCCACACTGTCCACTTCACTCGCGGGGCTGCTCGGCACCCTGTACCCAAGGAGAACTCCCATGACTGCCACCATTGCTCCCCTGCGCCCTCAGCTGGGCGACTTCAGCTCCATCGTCTGCTTCAAGGCCGTGATCGTCGGTGTCGAGGATACCCTCGGCCCAGACGGCGCCGCCGTGGTCTTTATCCGCGCGGGCAAGGTGCGGGGCCGGAATCTGGCCACCGAGCTGGGCGTGGCCGGCAGCAACGTCCCCGTCGAGCAACTCGCGGGACTGCTGAACGCGGCCATCGGTAAGGACGGGACCTGCCTGGCGGCCGTGACCGCGTCCTACCGCGAGGGCGAGGACATTGTCATCGAGACCCAGGACACCATGTGTCTGGCGGGCGAGGCCCTGGGCAGTGACCGCAAGTGCACCTTCACGCTGGGCGCGGTGTGGGGCGCGCTGGAAGCCATCACCGGCGAGCTGTTCACGGGCGAACACACCGACAGCGTGCTGCGCGGCGGCACCAGCGACAAGTTCGTCTTCAGCCCGCTTTAAGCGGTGTGCAGCGCCCTCACCAGTCCTGGTGAGGGCGTTTCGTTGTCCGCCCTTCAGACAGGTGATGCATGATGAGAGCTTCCGCGCCGGCGGTCAGTGCCCGGTCACACAGGCCCGCCACCTCCGAACAACCTGAACACCCCATGCGGCTGGCCCGATGCGCCGCAGCATGGTCGCCAACCGCCCATGCTGGACGGGTGGCGCTGTTGGCCGTCGCGGTCGCGCGACAGCTGGAATTGCCTGCGGCTCAGGTACGCGAGGTGTACCGGGCAGGCCTGATTCATGATCTGGGCAAGCTGTTCGTGCCGCCTCAGGTGCGCCGCAAGCCCACGGCGCTCACCGCGCACGAGTGGGGCCAGATGCAGCGTCATCCGGTATACAGCGCCCGCCTGATCCGCCTGCTGCCTGGATTGTCCCGTACGGTCCGGCGGGCCGCACGGCATCACCATGAACGCTGGGACGGCACGGGCTATCCGGCTGGTCTTTCTGGCGAGGCCATTCCCCTGCTGGCGCGGATTCTGGCGGTGTGTGATGTCTACGACGCGCTCAGTTCGCCGCGCAGTTACAAGCGGGCGTGGGAGCCGGGGGCCGTACAGCGGGAGTTCAAGGCCCAGACCGGCAGCCACTTCGATCCGCAAATCGTGGCGGCACTGGGCGAAGTGCTGCGCTGGCCGTTCCACTCAGGCTCCAAGACCTGAGCCTGTTGGAGAGTCAGACCGTCAGCCTCATTGAATCTTACCCCCATTTCTCGTTTCATTCCGATATGACCGGCTGGACTGCTCAAAACGCTGGCTCGGCCTGGCGACCTTAGGAAACGTGCTGAGGCTCTCTACGGGTAGTTTCAGACTGTCAGTTTTGGGTATACCCCAACTGGACGTCAGATGGAGGGCTGAAAAGCGTCAGATTAGGGTTGATTTTAGCGTTATCCGACAGTAGGCTGTCGGGGTCTAGACCCTAACCTGACAGGAGCCGCCATGAATAAATCCACCAGAGGCCACCGCCTCGGCTACACCCGCGTCTCGTCCGAATGACCAGAACACCATCCGCCAACTGGATGGGCTGAGCTTCGACAAGGTCTTCACCGACAAGGTGAGCGGCGGCAATGCCCAGCGCCCGCAGTTGACCGCCCTGCTGGGTCACGCCCGCGAGGGGGACACCGTGGTAGTGCACAGCATGGACCGCCTGGCCCGCAATCTCGATGACCTGCGCTCCCTGGTCAACGGGCTGACGGAGAAGGGCGTGCGCGTCGAGTTCATCAAGGAAGGGCTGACCTTTACTGGAGAGGATTCCGCGATGTCCAAGCTGCTCCTGAGCGTGATGGGGGCCTTTGCGGAGTTCGAGCGTTCCCTGATCCGCGAGCGCCAGCGCGAAGGCATCACGGCGGCCAAAAAGGCTGGGGGGTACAAGGGACGCAGAAAGACCCTGACCGCTGCCCAGGTCAGTGAGTTGCAGCGGCGCGCGGAGAAGGGCGAGTCGAAAGCCAGCCTCGCCAGAGACCTCGGGATTAGCCGGGAGACGGTCTATCAGTATCTCAAGACCGCACGGGACGTATAAATTGGACACCGGGTGCATACCGCGCTATCCTGTGCAACATCAAAGGCGACCTCCGGGTCGCCTTCTTCATGCCAGCCCCCTACCCCACGCCCCTCATTCCGCTCACCGAGGTCAAAAGATGAACTGGGGATTGGCCAGTGGACTGACGGTGGCGCTCGCGCTCTGGACGAGCCAGTTCCTGCCCCTCGGTGCGGTCCCAGCATTCGCTTTCGCCTGGCTCCTTCACTGGCTGCTGATGATTGTGGCGGTCAAGGTTGTCCCTCAGAGCCTCCGCAGGACGGCTGGACCCCTCACCTTCAACGTGGGACCGAGTGAGTTCCAGTGGTACCGGAGGCTGGGGGTAAGGGCTTTTGACCGGGGCCTCGATCTGATCGGATGGAACTGGATGATTCGGGAGGCCAGAGGGTATACCGGGAAGCGGGGGGCGCTTGCGGGATTGGCGGAGGAGACCTGGCGTTCCGAACTGGGCCACGCCTGGGCGTTCCTGACCACCTGTCTGATCGCCCTTCCACTGTGGTTTTCGCAGTCAGACGTGGTCACTGGGTTGCTGGTGCTGACGGTGCCTTTGCACGTCTACCCCATGATGTTGCAGCGCCTGCTGCGCTGGCGCATTCAGCAGCTTCAGGGGTAAACGAAGATGGCCCGCCAAGGCCCTTTAATGCGCCCCGCCCTTCTTTGGCCTCAGGTGCAGCGCCGCCACGATGAGTCCGCCCAGCAGCACGCCCACGAGGGCAGACCCCAGCGTTTCCACCAGCCACTCCACCACGCCCGCTGCGAAAGGGATGGCCCCGCCCGCTGCTAGCGCCAATTCGTGCAGCGTGTGGGCGGGCCAGCTCAACCCAAACTTGTCCAGCCCGTCGGTGATGATGTGACCGCCCACCCACAGCATCGCCGCCGTGCCGATTACCGACAGCGCCGACATCACCACTGGCATGCCCTTGACCAAGCCGCGCCCCACTGCCTGCGCCGTCCTGGAACCAGTAGCCGCCAGCCGCACGCCAAGATCGTCAGCCTTCACGATCAAGCCCACCACGCCGTACACCAGCGCCGTGATCATCAGCGCCACCAGCACCAGGATCAGCGCGCGGGAAAAGAGGGGCTGCGCGGCCACTTCCGCCAGCGAGATTGCCATGATTTCCGCCGACAGGATGAAATCGGTGCGGATTGCGCCCGAGACCATCTTCTCCTCGTGGGCGTCGCTGGCGAGCTTGATGACGTCCTCTCCCTCTGGGTTGTGGTGGCCCCAGACCGCCTCGTACAGCTTCTCGGCCCCCTCGAAACACAGGTACGCCCCGCCCACCATCAGCAGCGGATTCAGTGCCCACGGCAGAAACTGGCTCAGCAGCAGCGCGGCGGGCAAAATAAACACGATCTTGTTTTTCAGCGAACCCCTGGCGATGCGCCAGATGATCGGCAGTTCGCGGTCCGGCGTGAAGCCCGTGACATAACGGGGCGTGACCGCCGTGTCGTCCACCACCACGCCAATGGCCTTGACCCCGGCCTTGCCCGCCGCCGCGCCGATGTCGTCGATAGAGGCGGCGGCCAGTTTGGCCAGGGCGGCCACGTCATCGAGCAGGGCGACGAGGCCGCCGCTCATCGGCCCACGTCCATGCCTGGGTGAGAAAGACAAAAGCCAGAAAGACGAAAGAGCGCGGGCGGAAGCGGCCAGGAGGTCATCAGGAAGCCCACACTAGCAAGGCTGCATGAAGCCTTCAGCAGCCCTGCACGGAACCATTCGTCCGGGCCGGGCTACGTACACTGCCGGGCATGGACTCTTTCTGGAACGAACTCAAACTGATGCAGGGCCCGCTGGTGGCCTTTGTGCTCAGCGGAATGATCGGCTGGGAACGCGAACGCATGCACCGCAGCGCGGGCCTGCGGACCCACATGCTGGTGGGCATGAGCGCGGCCCTGTTCGTGGTGCTGGCCGAATCCCTGATCGTCTCGTTTGGCACCGACGACAATGGCGTGCGCTTCGACATGATCGGCCTGCTGGGCGCGGTGGTCAGTGGCATTAGTTTCCTGGGGGCCGGGGCGATTTTCTCGGACCGGGGCCAGAAGGCCAAGGGGCTGACCACGGCGGCGGGCCTGCTGGCGACGGCAGGGGTGGGCGTGGCCTGCGGGCTGCACCTCTATGTGTTGGCGACGGGGGCCACCCTGCTGTTTCTGTTCACGCTGGCGGTGGTCCAGCGTCTGGCCCAGGGCGAGACGGACAGCGCCGCCGAGGAGCAGGAGTAGGACGGGCTGCCCGGTCACGGGTGGAAATCCCAGGCGCAGGCGTGACGCGGCACTGCTGGTGTGAGCGGGAGCTTCCATCTTCAGGCGGGGAAGTCCAAAAAAGCTGTGGAGAAAGCGCTCTCGCTTTCTCCACAGCCTATCCAGCCCCGCGCTCAGTTCACTTGAGATTTCCCCTCGGCCAGCTCGCGCTTGTTGGCGCGCACGCTGGACCAGATGGCCGCCGCGATAAATGTCACGCCGATCAATCCAGTAACCAGTTCTGGGATATGCACGTTGCGGTTAGTGCTGCTGAGCATGATGATGGCCAGCGCCAGGATGCCGTAGTGCGCTCCATGTTCCAGAAAGCGGTACCGCGCCAGCGTCCCCTGATGCACCAGGAACAGCGTCAGCGAACGCACGAAGACCGCACCAATCGCCAGCCCCGCCGAGATGATCACGATTTCTTTGGTCACGGCGAAAGCGCCGATCACACCGTCCAGCGAGAAAGACGCGTCCAGCACTTCCAGGTAAAGGAAGGCCGTCAGACCTGCCGCGCCCGCCTTGGCCGCCATGTCATTGGGGTCAAACAGGCCGCCGATAGCGTTCATGGCGAGATAAATCAGCAGACCTACCATGCCCGCCGTGACCGCCGAGAGTTGCTCGGCAGGGGCCACGAAAAAGTGCGTGACCGACAGCAACACCACGCCTGCGATCAGGGCTTGGATGGTGTCCAGCTTGCCCAGCCCGGCCAGGCGGCGCTCGAAGCCCGTCAGCCAATGTTCGTCCTTCTCGGGGTCCATCAGGTAATTCAGGGCCACCATCAGCAGGAAGATGCCCCCGAAGGCGCTGATCACCACCTCGGCCTGCTCCAGGTACTCGCCGTAGCGGGTGGAATCGTTCAGGGCCAGACTGGCCACCTCGCCGAAGCCGAGGCCCGCCGTGATGGCGACGATGGCAATCGGGAAGATCAGCCGCATCCCCACGACGGCGATCAGGATGCCCCAGACCAGAAAGCGGCGCTGCCACTTCTCGGTCATGTTCTTGAGGACCGAGGCGTTGACCACCGCGTTATCGAAGCTGAGGGACACTTCCATGACGCCCAGCACCACGGCGATGACCAGGAAATTCAGGGCTGTGCTGATGCCGCCGACGCTGAAGCCGTACCACGTCGCCAGCACCAGGGCGATGGCGCTCAGACCGAAGGCAAAGCCAAACTCTCTTTGAATCACGCTTGTTCTCCTTGCTGGTTGCCCGTGAGGATGCAAACCAGGTCGATCAGTATGCGGTTTCCTGAAATTTGAAAGAAGAGGGCGGAATGCGAAATCCATAGTCCTCGTGCCCCTCACGAGGGATTGAAAATTCTGGCCTCGCGCGCCTCCAACCGCTTCTCCCTTGATCCATGCCCGTACTGACCCAGAAGAAGCACGCGCGATGGGATGGGACCCCACTGAGGCGTCCGCGTCTGTTTCACGGCTGACGTCTGCTCTGCGGTTCGTGCAAGCAACATTGTCCACGACGCAGATCAGGGTGGACATGTCAGATGGCAAAACTTAACCTCGCATCCGAGTTGGATAACAATCGGGCCTTCGTCAGGGTCAGGCTATCCAGGGAGAACGAGGCGTCCATCACTCCCAGGGCCAGGAAGGCCGTCAGACCTGCCGCGAATCAAAGGGCTTTCAAGGCCGTTTTACGGCTCCCACACACAACTGACCATCTTCAACGCCAAAGTGGCCACATGAAAAAACTTGTCCTCCTCACCTCCATCCTGCTCGCTGGGCTGCCCTACGCGGCGGCCCAGGGCACCACGCCTGCCCCCACCACCTCGGCCACCCCAGCCCAGCCCAGCGCCTGGCAGGGACTGACCGTTCCAAACTATCCAGGGGCCACCCAGCTCGTCGTCTCCTCGGATGACGACGAGTACGAACTGTACTTCCAGAGCAGCGACGGCCTGCAAAAAGTCTTCAACTACTACCGCGATTTCCTGGTCAAGCAGGGCTTCAAGGTGGAAAACAGCAAAGCCGAGGACGGCGGTACGGACCTCAAGGCCAATCTGAGCAAGGGAACGGGCAAGGCCAACAACATCGAGCTGGACGTGAAGCTCAAGAATGGGCAGTACAAAGTGGAAATCGAGTTCGACGATTAGAAACTGATCTCCGCATTGCCCCTGCCCTGACCACTGGTCTCCACCCCAGCGCGGTGTCAGTTCAGCAGCTTCAGGTTGAACCACTGCGCTGAAGAAATTTTCTCTCCTCACCTGCCTTATCAGAGAACGCTATTTAGGGCCTGGAGTGCCGTGTTCATCGGTCTCTGGGCTTGGAAGGCGTCTGGGCACATTCCGCCGAAGCAGCTCTGCCGGGGTTGTTCAGCGTCCCTTGATCCAGTCCGCCGTGTCGTTGATGGTCTGCGTCTCGATGGGCTGGAAGTTGTCCTGAACGATACTGGGGGCCTTCCCGAGGCTGTGGCCCAGGCCGGGGTACAGCTTCACGGTGGTCGGGACGCCGCTGCTCCTCAGGGCGTCGGTCAGGGCGTTCAGGTACTTCGCGGGCGTGTTCGCGTCGTTCTGGCCTTGCAGGATCAGCACCGGCACCTTGATCGAGGGAGCCTGGGCGGTCGTGACCGGCAGGGCACGGGCGCGGGAGTAGATGTTGAGGGGGGCCTGTGGAGTTTCGATCAGGGACTTCAGAACAGCGCGCGCGCCCGGCAGGTACTCGCTGTCCAGCTCCACGACCCCGTTCCTGTTCAGATCGTAAGCGGCCAGGTTCAGTTCGTACTTCCCGGCGGCCAGGCCCTCCTGGTTCAGGGCGAAGGTCAGGGCACTGCGGGCGACCAGACCCCCCGGGCCGGTGTATGCCACGGTCAGATTCTGGTTGGTCAGCCCCCCCGGTACCACCTGCTTCAGGTACGGCAGTTGCACGTCCGTGAGCTGTTTGTCGAACAGGTCCGCCCACGGCAGCGTCACAGGCGCTTGCAAGATCAGCCCCGCGACTTCTGGGTGGTTGTTCACCAGGGCGGCGGCGACAGTGCTGCCCTCGCTCCAGCCGTACACATAGATGCGCTCCGGATCAACCCGTGGGTTGGCCTTGATGGCGTTCAGGGCCGTCTCGGCGTCCTTGAGGAAGGTGTTCAGGTCAGCCTTGGTGTAAAAGCTCTGGTAATCCACCTTGCCGGGACCGCTGACGTAATGCTTGTTGTAGCGCAGCACCGCGATCCCCTGAGTACTCAGGCCCTGTGAGAGGTCCGCGAAGATGCGGCTGAGCACCTTGCCGTCGGGGCCGGTGACGGTGAAATCCATGTCGGCAGGGGTGGACCCATGAATCAGCAGGACGGCGGGCAGCTTCCCGGTCTGCGCGGCGGGGTAGGTCCACTGCGCCGCACTCGTGAAATCCCCGAAGTTCAGCGTGGTGTTCACACGCTGGGGGGGCTGGATGACCGGCGCGGGGCCACCTGAGCCGCCAGCCGCAGCGAGAGGACTGAGGGCGAAGGCAAGGATCAACGTGACTTTGTGCATGGCCTCAGCGTAACTGATAGAGGCTTTGAAAGCTTGAACCGCCGTGTTCATCGGCCTTCCAGCTCAAGAAGAATCTAGGCGCGGTGAGCGCAGGCCGTCGAAGAGAGGGGCCAGGACGCTATGCAGCCAGAATTCGGCATTCGCAGGATTCACCCTCTGTCAGCCGTCCCGGCTCCCCGGCCCCGTTTCGGGCGGAACGCTTCGAGGTCCAGCAGTTCTTCCAGGCGCGGCAACGGCTGACCCTGCACCCGCTCTTTCACGAAGACCTTGGCCCGCTCCGCCTTCGCCTGGGCGTCCTGCTCCTCGTAGGCGTCCAGCAGCCACACGGCGGGACCGATGGGGCGATCCTCGCCCTCTGTGGTGGGCAGGGCGGCCTTCCTGGTGGGCCGGTGGTGCGCCTTGCTCCTGACCTTGCGCTCAGCCCGCTCGGGAGCCCTGAGGAGAGCACCCCCGGCGCACCCCACCGAGAGTATTTCCTGCCTGCCCATACCGTCGGTCCCTGATCAGCACGGCTCAACCCATCTTCAGCCGCCGCTAAGACCTGATCAGGAACCCAGGTGTAAGGTTTCCCCAAGCCGAAAATAGCTCCCCTCCAGCTCAGTCTGAGATCCAGTGCAGCATGCCTGGTTGAGGCTCTCCCCACCCGTTGCCTACCGAGGTGCCTCCCTCCCATGCCTGATCTGTCCCCGCGCTTTCCCTCCCAGCCTGAGTTTGAACCCGGCCAGACGCCGCTGCATCTCCTTGATCCGGTCCGCCTGCTGCGCTGGGTCCCGCTGTTCTCTGCGTCCGCCGGGCTGGTGATCCTGATCGCCCTGCGTCTGGCCGCCCCGCCCTACGTGGCCCTGCTGGTGTTCGTCATGGTCTACAGCGGCCTGGCCCTGGCCGGTCCACCTTTTGCGCGTGGGGCCCTGCTGGTCCATGCCGGGCGGGTCTACGCCGTGATCCTGTTGCTGGCCTGGGTCACGGGGCTGTACCTGCTGCCCGGCCACCCGGCCACCGGGATGGTCCGCCTGGCCGTGTTGCTGCACCTGACCACCCTGTACGTCTCCCTGTTCATGCAACTGTCCCCACTGGCGGCGGCACGCACGGCGGCGGGCACCCTGGCTGTGCTGGTGCTCACCGCGCTGCCGCACGGCTGGCGCACGCTGGGCCAGACCGGACCCTTCGACGGCGTGACCCTGCCGGTTACCCTGCTGGTGGCGCACGGGGCACTGATCACGGTGCTGCGTTTGTTCAGCAGTTTCCGGGACCAGCTGGCCCACAGCCAGGGGCGGGCGCAGGCCCTGCACGAGTTGGCCCACCGCGATGCGCTGACCGGGCTGCCCAACCGCCGGGCATTAGAACTCGCTCTGGAGGGGACTGTGACGGGCGCGTGGGCGGGGCAGCTGGCAGTCATCGACGTGGATGGCCTCAAGGGGGTGAATGACCGCCTGGGGCACGCAGCGGGGGACGATCTGCTGCGCCGCTTTGCCGAGGGCTTTGCCGGGCAGGCCGGGGAGCACGGGGGGGTGTACCGCATCAGCGGAGATGAGTTCGCGCTGCTGTTGCCGGACGGCGCCCTCTCCGCCGAGACCATCGTCGAGACGGTGACGCAGAGGGTGCGGGCGAGCCATCCAGGAGCGGCGGCCAGCGTGGGGACGGCGCGCTGGAGGGCTGGGGAGGCAGCGGACGCCTGGCTGTCGCGCGCCGATGGAGCGATGTACCGGCACAAGCGTCGGGGTGGACCAGGGCGGTAGTCGAACCTGATCAGCTGAGGCGGAGCAGTTTCAACGAAGACGTCTCTCAACCGCGCTGCCTCCCCGACTCAGACTGTTCGTGCACCCGCGGCGTTAACTCAGCCGTCAGAACCCCCCTCACCCCCCGCTCCGTCACGCTGGTCTGGCTTATCCTGCCTCCAGGAGGCCACAGTGAATCGGCGCGCGATCCCACCCAATTTCACGCCCGAGCAGCGCGCCTTCCTGTCGTGCGTCACCACGACGCCCGCCCATATCTTCCTGCGTGCCACCGCCGGAGCCGGCAAGACCACCACCCTGCTCGAAGCTGCCTGGCAGCTCGGGCAGCCGGGCGTCTACTTCGCGTACAACAAGCACGCCGTCGCTGACCTGCAACCCCGCCTGCCCCGTCAGGTCCGCGCCCGCACCCTGCACGCCCACGGCCTGGGGTTACTCAACAGCCAGACGGTAGGGCTGGAACTGGTTCGCGATAAGGGCCGACAGGTGGCTGCCCGCGTCCTGCGCGGTCCCCGCTCCCCCCTGTACGCCGCCGCACGCGCCTGGGACATCGCCCGCGAGGAAGGCCTTCTGACCCTCACTCAGACCGACGCCGAACGCCTCGCGGCCCGCAGTGACTGGCGTGGCCACTCCCACGAACTCCAGGACCTGATCCCCACCATGCATGAAGCCGGTAACCGGCTGTGGGCCGACGCCCGCAGCGCGGACTACACGGACATGCTCTGGCTCCCAGTCCGTCACGGCTACGGCCACCACAGCCTGCGCCTGGCCCTGGTGGATGAGGCGCAAGACCTTACCCCGCTCCGCCAACAGTTCGTGCAGCACCTGCTTGGCCTGCCTGACACCACGGACGCAGGACGATTGATCTTCGTAGGCGACAGCGATCAGAGCATCTATCTGTGGGCCGGCGCCGATCCGGCCGCCCTGAGCCGCCTGAAGGCTGCCGTGGGGGCCGTGGAATTGCCGCTGTCCGTGTCGTTTCGCTGTCCACGGGAAGTGGTGCGGTACGCGCGAGCGTACAGCTCCTTCATTCAACCGGCCCCGCAAGCCCCGCCCGGCGTGATCGAGCATGTCAGCGCGGAGACGGCCACCTACGAGCGGGGCGATACGGTGCTGTGCCGCACAAACGCGCCCCTGATCCGGCTGGCCCTGGAACTGATGACCCGGCGCGTGAGTGTCAGCGTGGTGGGCCGGGATCTGGAAGTCAGGTTGCGGGAGGCGTTGATGGCGGCCTTGCCCGCGCACGGTTCGTTTTGCAATGACGACGTGACCGAACTGGCGCGGGCGTACCTGGCCCCGCTGGACGAGCCGCTTAAGCAGCGGGCGGCGGAAGGGGACCGGGCAGCCCGGCAGCAGCGCACGGAACTGTATGACCTCGCCCGCTGCTTGCGGTATCTGGCGTGGGTGGTGTCCCGGGCGTCGGGGGAGGGCACGCTGGAAGGGGCGCTGGGGCTGCTGAGGGCGTTATGCCGGGAGGATGCGGACGCGGACGTCCTGCTGGCGTCGGTGCACCGGGCGAAAGGCAAGGAGTGGCCGCGCGTGACGATCCTGTACCCGGAACTGATGCCGCTCGCGCAGGGGGACGCAGATGAGGAGCGGGCGGTGCAGTTCGTGGCGGTGACGCGGGCGCAGCAGGTGCTGCGTTTCGCGTATGGGAAGGAAGCGTGGGCACAGCAGGACTTCGTGAAGCCAGGTGAACTGCTGAATGCGCCGCAGCCGGGTGCCACCCGGCCCGCCAACCAGCCTGCCCAGGCTGGACGGGCAAAAACGGTACGGAAACCCAACGTCCAGACTGCGCCCAGGATCGTTCGGCCAGGAGGGGCGGATCCCCTATTCGGGGGCGACGTCATGCTGGGGCGGGAAACGGTGCGCGAGCGGTTGCTCGCGCTGGCGGAGGAGGACCGCGCCCTGGTGCGGGTCTGGGCGTTGACGGGCCTGCAAGCGCTGTCTGGCACGCGTGAGGCGGTGGTGGCCGTGCATGAGGATCACTTGCGGGTGTACGAGCAGGCGGCGGCGCTCGCGCGGCTGGCGCAGCCGGTGGGGGGTGGGCGTGGCGTGCCGGTCTGCGTGTTCGACTCGCCCCTGGCGCGGGTGCAATTCGCCAGAAAGATCCGGGTGGGCAAGTCGATGGTCCGGTTGAAGCTGGGGGAACAGGACTTGCGATTTGAGCTGGGCAGTGGAGAACTGGTGGGGGCGGTGGGGCCACTGTCCACCTTCATTCTGCCGAGGGCGCTGGAGGGCTTGCGGGCAAGTTGAGGACTTGCGTCCAGAACCATGGATCGTTCAGACGGGCAGGATGAAGAAAAAGGAGAAGGCTGCTCCCGCGAAGACGTTGAAAGCTGCTGCTTCGGTGGCCACTGCGCCCGCATCAGCGACTGCTGGGGCAAGATCGCCAAAGCCCAGCCCTGGCTCAAGCCCTCAAGAACGTTCTAGCCGGGCCACCAAGTGGCGGCTTCGCCGGTCCGTTCGCAACTGGTGCAGCAGCTCGCCCAGTTCCCCCCCTTCACCTCCCGCAACCTCTCGCAGGGCCGTCAGGTAAATCCGTTGCGACAGCTCCGACAGCCCCACGAACTTCCCGACCGGATCCGTGCCCAGGCGGGGAAGATTGACCGGCCACAGCTCCGACACTGCGCTCATCCGCGTCCCTCCGGTCTGTCCATCATGCGGCGCCTGAGCAAGCCCTCAGTTCCTGAAGGCCAGACTGGCAAGCTGCGCCGAGTACCGCCCAGGCGCGGTCTCTTGCAAGGTCAGCACGCCAGTCAACGTGTTCTTGTCCTGGTCCACAAAACGCCACAGGCTTGTGACCGTCTTGCCCGTCGTGCTCTGGTTCAAAGGCGTCCAACCGGCGGCCTTGAGCTGGACGCCGTAAGCGTCCAGCAGCTGCACGGCGTTCAGGGAGGACTGGACTGAGGCGAAGCTGCTCCAGCTGCCGCCGCCCCCACCCCCACCGCTCGGCTGAACCGTGGTCCCGCCCGGCGGCCGCAGCACCGGAAGATTGCTCCGGGAGCCCGCGTCTGATCTCTCCCGGAACTGAATCTCTTCGCGCAGGTTCCGGTTCTTGTTGAGGTTCAGCGTCACCTGGGTCATCCCTCCTGCCCGCCCGATATAAGCGCTGAAGCTGACCAGTTGCTCCAGGCGGTAGTACGCCAGAGAGCCCATGTCCTCGGCCGATTGGAACCCTCCCTCCTGGGAAGGCCTAAAATCGCCTTTGAAAGGGGTCCAGCCCAGGGTCTTGAGGGCGCTTTGCAGGCCCGCCCGCACCTGAGCGGGCGAGGCTGAACTGTCGAAGAAGATGGTCTGTGAGTTGGGGAAGTCGGAATCGCTGCTGGTCCGGACCACGCTGCCCACCAGGCGCCCTGAGGGCAGGCCAGGCAGGGGACCGAGCGGTTGGGGCGGCAGCTGGCCGACGAGCAGCTTGACCTGAATGCCGCTCGGCCCGTAATCGCTGCCCAGGGCACGCTGGGTCAGTTCACGCTCCCGGGCGAGGTCCGCAGGGGAAGGCACCGGAGAGGGTTGGGCAAAAGTCGTCGAAACTGCGAGCAGGGCCAGCAAAGATGTGAGACGGTTCATGCAACCTCCGAAGGGGGGTGGGATAGGTGTGACGCACAAGCAGTGAAGCCCATGTCTACCCTACCCAATCCACCCCCGCTTTTCGGCTCACTTTCGTGTCCGCCGCAGGCTGTGGTGGGCCGCCAGGTGCCCCTGCTCCACTGTTGCAAACATGGGCCAGGGAAGCTCCAGGTTTTATCCAGGTCAAACCAGACAGCGCCGTCATCTTCCAGTCAACCGGATGAGCACATACTGAGACCATGACGCACCACCAGGACCTTCAGACTGTGGGCCGACGCCGCAGTCCACCGCTCACCGCGGACGAATGCCGCCTGGTCGCGGACCGCGTCCTGGGTCACCTCGGGAGGGACGCCGTGCGCAACGACGCGCTGACGTATCTGGCTGGCCGCCTGTTCAGCCTGGCTGTTCAGGTGGAGCAGCCCTCCTCAAGCCTGCCTGAGACTGGCGGCGCAGCCGGCGCGCCGGCTGCGCCGGAGGACACGCCGCTCGAAGTCAGACCTTCAGCAGCGCAGTGGGCCGTTTAAGCGCCACTCACTCCTGCCGGTCCACATCCACGCGGGCCAGTTGCGCCGCCAGCACCTGGGATCCTCCCGTATCTTTCCACCTCCGCCTTCCAGCCGATGTCCCTAGATGAGCACGGCGCGGCCCATCGCGACTAGGCCAGCGTCTTCTCAGCAGTGCGGTCTTCCTCGGCCTGACGGTGCCCCTCCATGGCCTCGGCGTCATGCTCGCGCAGCTTGATCCGGCTGGTCTTGCCACGCAGGACTTCCAGGGTGTAGTCGCCCTCTCCGAACAGCGTCCCGTCCAACGTGTCCGGCAGCGCGATGCGCACCTCGTGCGTCTCGGGGTCATAACGCACGTTGACCGTCGTCCGGGCGTGGCGCTCTTTGAGGGCCTCGAGCTTCCTGGGGGCCGTGTTGATGAATGAGCCCCGGCGCTTCCCACTGTCTTTGAGCGGCACCAGCTCGCCCGCTGCGGGCAGCCCGACATCGTGCTTGCTGTTCAGGTAGCCGGCCAGGTTGCTGCGCGCCCGCAGCTCGCCGTGGGTCAGGATGACCTTGCCCGGCTGATACCGCGCGATCATGCCCAGCAGCCCGCCCCGATCCGCATGCGCCGACAGGTAGAAGCGCTCGACGCGCGAGTACGCCGACACCGGCTCGAAGCCCTCACCTCTTGCGGCGGGCAACATCACCTCGCCGCCCTGTTGCAGTTCGAGGAGCCGCCGCCCCGGACTCTCGGCATCCTGGTAGCCGACGACGAACAGCGCGTTCTCGGCGTGAGGCAGCCACGCCCGGGCGTACTGGGGACTCGCCCCCGCGTGCAGCATGCCCGACGAGGCGATCACCACGGCGGGGCGCTCCGAGGCCAGGATGCCCTCGCGCTCCCGCCGATCCTTGACGAGGTTGACCGTGCCGGTTAGGAAGGGCTGCTGCTTGCTGACCTTGCTGCGGTTCTGCAGCGCCTCGGGCAACAGCGGCAGCATGTCCTCGTAGGCCTCGGTGATGCCCCGGGTCAGCCCGTCCAGGTGGATCGGAACACTCGGCAGCAGCCCGCTGACCATCGCCGTCTGCAGGATTTGGGTGATCTCCTGCGCGCGGCCCAGGGCAAAGGACGGGATCAGCACCCGGCCGCCCCCGCGCAACGTCTCCCCGATGGCCGTCACGAACGCCCTGACCTGCTCCTTGCGGCTGGGCAGCAGGGTGTCGCCGTAGGTGCTCTCGGACACCACCGCATCGACGGGCGTCACGGTGGCGGGCAGCCACGCGGCGTCCACCACGGGCGTGGAGATGTTGCTGACATCCCCGGTGTGGAACATGGCACGGCCCCCACTCTCGATCAGCACGCTGGCCGCTCCGAGGAGGTGGCCGCTCGGGAACAGCGTGAAGGCGAAGCCGTGGTCACTGACGCGCATAAAGTACGGAACAGGCCGCAGTCGTTCGAGGGTGCGCTTCATCTCCCCTTCTGAGAACAGTGGCTGGCCCTGCATGGTGGTGACCTTGAGGGTGTCGCCCAGGACGAGGGTGGCGATGCGGGCGGTGGCCTCGGTGCAGTAGATGTTGAGCTTCGGGAAACGGCGCACCACCACCGGCAGCGCGCCGACGTGATCGAGGTGCGCGTGGGTCAGGATCATCGCGGCAGGCGGATGGTCCGTCAGCAGACCGAGCTGGGGCAACGCGGCCTCCCCGATGGAGCCGGGGCGTGCCCCGGCGTCGATCAGGAGGTTGCCCTCGGCCAGGCGGTACAGGTAGCTGCTGGCCCCCACCTCGTCGGTGCCCCCCAGGCCCAGGAAATGCAGGTCACTCATAGGGGGCATTGTGGCGGGTAGCGTCGGAGGCCATCACGCGACCACTCCTCCGGGTTCGGTCCCCAGGTCATGGATGTTAAATCCAGTGGCCGCCCGCGCCTTCTCGTTGAGCAGATGCATCAGCAGTCGCCCCGGCGTCTCGATCTTCTGCCCCTTCAGCCGCCACTTCTCCAACCGCTGGATGCAGCGCCGCACCGTCTTGACCCCCAGATGAACCAAAGCTTTGTAGAACCCGATGGCGGCCACCGCATGGGTGGCCGGATCGTCGTGGTGAATGGCGATCTGCACGGCAAATTCCCAGAACTGAGGATTGGCATTCCGCAATCTGTCTAGACAACCCTCCAGGCTGTTGGTCACTGAATCAAGGTTGGGGGAAAGGGTTCCCCGCTCGCCAGCACGGGCGATCAGTGCCGCGCCGTCCAGGCAGCGCAGCAGGTCTTCTCTTGCTGTTTCCGCTGAGGAAGCTCCAAAGCCCCCTTCGGGTTTTCCACAATCCCTTTGTTTTTGGGTAGTGGTTGAGCTTCCTTTAGTCCTGTCAAGTTGAAAGGTAAAGTCTGGCACGACGAAAATCTCAGCCTCCTGCACGCTCTCGGCGAAAAAGGCGGCTTCCAGGTCCTCTGGGATCACCGGCTCGTACAGGCTGACGCTGAACAGGGTGGCGGCGTTGCGCCGGGCCGCCGTGTCCTGATCGATGCGCTGCACCTTCTGGCTCCTGAGCCACAGATGCGCCAGCGGGTGCTTCAGGGCACGGTAGAAGGTGGCCTCGCTCATACCGCACTCGCGGGCAAAGCAGAAGCGCCCGCCCACCATCTGCACCACCTGCTCACGGGATTGGAGGGGCCGCCCGTCCTCGCTCACCTTCAGGTAACAGTGCTTTCGTAACTCCTCCACGATGCGGATCAGGTTCAGGCCCTGCGAGCTGGTCAGGCGTCCACCGGCCAGGCTGGTGGTGCTGATGCTGGTCAGGATCATGCGCCAGTCGCGGGAGACGCTGCGACTCAGTTTGGTCAGGTGCTGTCCGGCTTTGTACGGGAAGGCGACGGGCCAGAAGGTCTTGGTGGGCGTATAGCCGCTCAGCACGGGTTTGGCGCGGATGCTCTTGCGGTATAGGCCGACGGCCTTCAGCGCTTCGGTGGGGTCAATCGGGAGGCGAGTGGCGAGCGGCGCTGGGCAGATCGGGGAGCGCGGTGCAGCCTCTGGATGGCCTGCTCGCAGGGCCGCCACCTGGGCATCCAGAAAGGCCCGCCGGGTGGCCTCGGTGGCGAGGCGCTCCGGCGTCAGTCGTGAGGCAGTCATTCCAGACCACCAGCAGGCCATGAGAGGCACGGCAAGCCTACGATCCCTTGCTGGCGTGCTGACGGGCTTTGGAATGAAAAATCAAACAGCAAGAAGCTGTGTGGTTCTAGTCCAGAGGTGGAGGCCTTTGGAGGGAGGTCCAGACGAGACTCCAACTTCGTAGGAGGGTTGTCTGCCCGGTGGAATTCACGGCGCTTGAAGTCTTTGGGCTGATTGTGATTGACGAAGGCGGCAGCTTGAAAGGGCTGCTCGGCGGCGGACAGGGCGGCGCGTTCTGTTTTGATGAACAGATGGGCCGGCGCGCTGAACGTCGCCCCACTGGGGGGCAGTTCGGACATGGCTTCTCCCGGCTTGCAAAAAGGGGCCTTATCCGTTAAGCTGCGGGTGTTGCTGGCCCTTGTGCTTAACGAATCTAGTTTGTTTGAAGAACTCCGCTGCCAGGCGGGGTTTTTCGTATATCACGCTGCGGTTAAGTCGTCTAACTCAGATTCGTAGCCTCCATTGAACAACGATGGTAGCACAGTCCACGGTCCGCATCTATGGATATTTATGTTATTGCTCGTTGGTCGCAAAGAGGCCAGTGTCGAACCATTGGGGTGGTAAAGTTGCGGCGATGGCGAAAAGATACGCTAGACACGATTTGAGGGTGCAGTTTGCAAGGTTCACGGCGTGAGTGTCGTCAAGGTCTTTCGTTCGGCAGCCTTTACCGATCTGGCGAAAGAGATGAACCGCTTCGGAGCCATACTGCACTTTGAGGCCGAAACCATGTTCGGCAAAGAGCTAGTCACCCAGGCGCTCCGCCAACGCATCTGCACCCGGCGTAAAACCGCTCTGGGACAGACGCTGTTCCTCCTGTTTCCGGGTCGCCGGTTGGCGGGTATGGCTGGGCCGTTCACGCCCACGGACGACGGTCTGATGAACTCGATCTGCCTGCGCGACATCGGCCAGCGGCTGGAAAATGCTGGATACACCATCGATCTGACCGTCCGCAAACGGGCGCTGGTCTTCACGCCACCAGGCAGACGGGTGTTGGTTCTGGCGCAGCATGACGGGTATACATTGGCCGCCCTGCGTCGGCTGCACCGGGAGTTGGTGGCTGGTAGGATATTTGACCAGATTCAAGTGTTCACGTATCTGCCTCCTGAGGGCGTTGAGGAGTTAACCGCGTTTCTCTATGATCCGCCGCGCCGGAGTCAGCCTATCGATGCGCGCGAACTCGCCGTATTCGGATTGCCTCGACCTATGCCCAACAGGGATTTGACCCTTCCCGCTGGCGTGGTCTAAGCCACCTGTTCGGCCATCTGAGGACGGCATTCAACCCCCCACTGTGTGAGGCACAGCAGGTATTCCGTGCCATCGGCCAATCTCGTCCGGTATGCCGTGCCTGGGACAACGCCCGCCCTGGTGGCCCTGTCGTAAGCCCGGTCGAGCAGCGCAGCAGTTTTGCAGATCTCACGATCTCCCCTCCCACTGCTTTGCTGCTCACTTTGAGCATGGAGGTCATCCAGCAGGAGCGTCAACCGAGTAATTTCCGTCAGGAGATCGGCCAGGGGGATGTCGGCAGACTTGTGAGGGACTTGTAAGGTCTTCACCATAGGCTTGGTGTGAGAGACTCCACTCGCTCAACCGGGCCTCCAAAGCCATCGGCCCGGTTCAGGGGTTCACCCAGCTCCTCCTCGTACTCATGTTAGGAGGAAGCGCGGGCCACGGCGCGCTATTTTGCGTTAAACCATTCATGGCAGAGAAGTTTAGTCGTAAGCACTCAGGTATGGCTGTATGGGTAGGAACAACATTGTGGCTCGGCAGAGGTATAGCGTATAGCGCTGAGCGCACTCCTCTTGGATGCTTTTGTTGGATTTTCAAATGGCGAAGCTCAAGGACATGACACACAGTCCCCAGCGCAGAGGCAAAGGCAAATTAAGCCACAGCGTCCATCTTTATCTGGCCCAGCCTGACGACACATCTCGCATGACCTAGAACCTGATTGCCTTGCGCTGACTCTTCATCCCGGAACCATACGTTCATTCGGGTCTAGGCCGTCTTCTCAGGTGAGGCACCGTGGCCTTAAAATGCCGCTCTGGAGGGTGTTAAATCCGTCTTCTGCGCGCTAAAGTAGAGGCGTCCCTTTCGGGGGACGGGGTGCATGACAGCTCGGGGAGTTTTGAGGGGGAACCAGACACGGCCATGCGACAGCACCCGGACTGGTACTCCGGGTGCTGTAAAGGAGGTGATTTCTTATGTCCCGACGTAAGAATACACCGAAACGCGCCCGTCGGCCACTGACAGCCGCTGAGATCGCTGCGATCATCGTAGCCCTCGGCACGCTGCTCACCGGCCTGGCGGCGCTGCTGACAGCCCTGAAGTAACGCCCTCTCGCCCCTGAGCTGTTCCATCCGACTTGCCCCCGCCGCATGGCGGGGGCTGTTTTTAGGCTTTACAGCCTGTTGTGGATGATCTCACTGAGATGCTGGACAGGCTGCTCGAAGCGTTGAGACAGATGTTCAGGAATGAGTCCATATTCAGCGGTCAGCCGAACAGCCATATGTTGATGGGCTGGTGTCTGTGCCTGAGCTAGAGCAATGATCAATTGAGCCGCGATGACCACAGGCCGCCAATAGCTGAGATCACCACGTTGAACCGCCAGTTTTCCGTACTGAAAGCGAGCATTGGAGGACAATGAGCTTCGGTCAGGGGGCTGTCCGAAGGTTCGTTGAAATTCGTTTAACGTGGTCACTGGTGGCAGTATCACGCCGTAAGCTTCGGCTTTTTGGTGGCATCTTAAGATGGCTTCAGCAGCAGGCAACAATTCGGATACTGGGCTTGGACACACCGCCATGTAGGCAGCGGGGCGGGGATGCCAGCGCCTGAACACCTCCGCAAGCCCCTGAGAAGACCCGTAACGTAGGGTCCGGGCGTATTCAAAGATGCTTCTGATCTCCTGCTCCGAGCGGGTCACGGACTGAATCTGAAACGCGCTATCTGTGAGGGCCAGTTCGAGCTGCATTCCAGCCACCAATGTCCTGGTCAACAAATCCTCTTGTTCGAGCATGGGCATATCGTTCAGGGCGTGGCGGGCCAGACCATACTCGCCCAACTCAAGACGGCATTTGGCTTCCAGCCAGGCAATGAAGGGACGGTCCGTCATCCCGGTGCGCCATTTTTGCTCCTGAACCACCGCCAACGCGGTCAGCGCTCCGGTGCGGCGTTGTTTTTCCTGCCACGGCGGCAAAGCGTCGATTTCAGCCAGTCGGCGCAAGCAGAGCGCGATCCAACCGATCACCTGATCTCCGAGAATGGCGCTGTCCGCTGTTTCATTTGAACTGAAAATGCCCCTGAACGCCTGGATGACCGTGGCATGGATGGGCAG
This sequence comes from Deinococcus humi, assembly GCF_014201875.1. Classification (NCBI taxonomy): domain Bacteria; kingdom Thermotogati; phylum Deinococcota; class Deinococci; order Deinococcales; family Deinococcaceae; genus Deinococcus; species Deinococcus humi. The sequence goes on from NZ_JACHFL010000020.1 coordinate 59,682, forward strand.
CGCAGGTTCTTGCTGCGCTGTCGCCCAGGCACCATCGAGATCGCCCAGATTCAACTGAGCGACCGCCAGCCCTTTTTTCTCCCGCGCATAGGCGTCATCGGCAGGGGTCAGCCGCTGCAACACCTTCAGCCGCTCCGTGAGGTCTTCGTGGTAGCGCCCGGCCAGCGCAACTGTACTGCGGTAGTAGCGTCTGGCACGCTCTTCAATTTCAGGCACCTGAGCGACGGTGGACAGCAGCACCATCTCTTTGGCTGTGACAATGGCCTGGGCATGATCACCCGTTGCCATGCTGTCGTAGTGCAGGGCCTCCAGCAGTCGGTATTCCACTTCAGAGCGGGACACCTCAGCGGCTTCGGAAAACTCGCAACGAACCTGGGCCAGGTACTGCTGAAGCAGATCGCTCATGGTGATTTCGCTGTCGTCGGCGAGCAACATGGCACGGCCCCGCCGCGTGGCGTAAGAAACCGCGAAAACGTAGTGGTGTTCCAGCAGGTTCCTGACCTGGGCGTAGGCCTGTTTCAAAGCGTTGTCTCGCCGCCCCTCATCTCGCAATCGGTTGAGCAAGATGGCCGCGCGGGTCAGGGGAACGGGCCGGTTCAACGTCAACAGCTCATCCGCAAGGGCCTCCAGAGAGCAGCCGTCGCGGATAAGCCGTTCTTCCCACGCCACACTCTCAGCCCAATGCTTGAACGGTGGGGGCGCAAGGACTGGCATGGGGGTGTCTAGGTGTTAACGCTGTGGGCCACGCCGTGGGTTTCATTTTCAGGTTCCGGTTCCCAGTCGCCACCGCCGGGCATTGCCAGGTAGAGGTCTGCGCCAATGACTTGCGCGCTTGGACCCGCGCTGTGGGTGCCGTTTTCAGGCTCTGGCTCCCAGTCGCCACCACCTGGCATTGCCAGGAAATGACCTGCGCCAGTGGCCTGCGCGGTATGCACGCTCACACCAACGCCAACAAAGGAGAAGACGCCGAGTGCCGACAGAATCAAGCCTTTGATTTTTTGCATGGGCTTATTTTTGGCGGCGTTCATGAGCGTTGTTTGGGTTTACAGGGGGCTTATATAGGCAACAAGGCCCGCCGCATGGTGGTGTCAATCAGGCGAAGTTGTTGGGAGGAAATTGAAAATTCGACGCCAGCGATTTGCAGCAGTTCAGGAAGGGGACGGGTATTGCCGAGCGCCAGCGCCTGCGCGAGCTGACCGAAGGCCTGGCCCGAATCCTGGGCGACGTTTTCCATGAAGCTAAAGGCCCATCCCCAGGCGAGCGCATACTCGATGCCCACCAGGGGCCGCCGCGCCAATTGCTGGGACAGAAAGGCCAGGGAAGGCAAGGCACGGCGCTCCACGCCGCTAGGATACCGGTCACTGATCTCCTGCCAGACCTCCTGCATCCGCGTGAAGGTCACCTCTTCGGTTGTGGTGTAAAACCATTCCTGAAACTCGTCCATGCTGCACTGGGCCGACATACGCGCGAGCGTCTGCTCGTAGAATCGTGCGCGGTAGGCCTCTAAGTTCTCGAAGGCGAAGAATTCGGGAAGCTGATCGAGGGACCACAGCTCAAAGACCTGGGCCACGAACTCCCGCATTTCCACACCTGGGAAATACTGCCAGAACGAGGCGTCTGGCGCGACACCGCTGAGCTGGGCCACATGCCCCAGTTCATGGAAAAGCACCTGATAGGAACTGGGCGTGGACTGAAGGGAGGTCTGAACATAGGGACGGCGGCGATGGGCCAGAAAGTCGCTGTAAGAGCGGGCGGCCTTGCCCGGACGGGAAGCCACATCGAGATAGCCCTCTGCATAAAGCTGCGCGACGCGCTGCCCCAGGCCCGGCAGGGTGGTGTCCAGCCGCCGCGCGGCCAGGGCCATGATGTCGGCCTCCTGGGTGTAGCGGGGGACGGCGCGAGCGCCAAAAGCATCCACGGTTAAATCCCAGGGCTGAAGGTGCTCAACCCCCAGCCAGGTCCGCCGCTTGTCCCGGAATTCCACCAGCAGCGGATTGAGTCCAGTTCGCACGTCGGCGCGGAACTGCCGGACCTCCTGCGGTGTGTAATCAAACCGCTCCAGCAGTTTCCACATGTGACTGTGAACCGTTTTCTCTCCACTGCGCCGGGCCAGCTCCCGGCGCAGGTCCAAGCTGGCGCGGTACTGCTCCGTCACCTGGGGAGCGATTCGCAACAGCGACTCCCTGGTGCTGAGGGCGGCGGCCTGCCGAACCTCCCGGTTTGGTGACACGGAGCGGCGGCCCACCTCCTGAACGCTGAGGGCCTGACCATCCAGTTCGTAGGTGCGCCGTGCGAACAGGGCCGTGAGATCGCCTGCGATCACCTCTAGCTGACTCTCCAGGTGTCCGCCGGGATCAAGCGCCTGCCGGGCCATGATCTCGAAATAGAGGAACGTTTGCTGCCAGTCGGGGGGAATGGTGAACGTCTGTCCCAACTGGATGGCCTGCTGGGCCGTCCTGTCATGCTGCTCCCGTAAATGGGGGGCCTGCTGGGTCAGAAAGACCTGACGGGCCAACTTCGCCTCCTCGTCGGTGGTGTCGGCCTGGAAAGCCCGCGTGAGCGCGGTGTTCTGCTCGTAGATTTCAGCTTCAAGTGCGGCCCATTGCAACAGCCAACTGTGAAAATCAGCGTCGTCCATGATCTGGGCCAGATGCAGCGCTTCGTAACGCTGATCCCAGGTGTGGGAGAGAACCGAAACCATGCCCAAGTATTGACCAGATATGGGATGGCGTTTCAACGGTGGACCGGCAGATAGAGGCCCAGATGGGGCCACAGTCCTCTCCCCTACCCGCTGGCCCACGCCCCGTCCTGGCGGGTCCAGGGCTGGTTGCGGGGATACCGGTAAGCGCTTTGGATGGCCGTGACCGCCTCGCCGACTGTAAATGGGGAGACCTTGACTCCACAAACCCGCTCCGCGTACTTGCCCGCGCAGGCTTCAGCCTCCTCGACGGCATATCCATTGGCATGGAGCCACAGACCCAGCATGAAGGCTCCCCGGTTCCGGCTGACCGCAGCGTAGCTCTCGGCCCGGTCGAGCATCAACCACACTGGCACCCGTCCGCCCTCCTCCATCTGCGCCGCTGAAGACGTCTGGTGTGAACGTTTGGCCGGACCTGGCGGGGTCAGTCCCAGGGCTTCGCGCAGGCGGTACTCGGCCCCCGCAATGCGGACCGTGAGGGGCACCTGGTCAATGGTCAGGTCACGCCGCTCAGCGGTGCGCCGGTATGGTCCTGCCCGGTTGCGGCTGGGCGGAGCCATGCAGTAACCGCCGTCGCCCCGAATATCCACCCCAGGCGGAAGGGCCGCTTTGTTCTTGGAAGCGTTGGACGGGACGTACCAGCCCGGATGTCTCAGGTAAAAGTGCATGCCGCCGCTGGGCGTAAGGACATGCGGCTGCCAACCCAAGGCTTGAACCAGCTCCAGCCCTTCAGGATCAACGTCAATGGCGACGTACCCGCTGAGCGCCCCAGTGACCAGCCCCAGCCCACGCGCGCGGTGCTGCAAATACCAGACCTCCAACTCCTCTAGGGTGGGCAGCCGACTTTGCAGGGCTTTCCAGGAGCTGCGGCGCTGGCCCTCGCGGTTCAGAGAGAAATGGCCGGTGGCCTTGAGGGCCTGATGGTGGGGCTGCTTGGCCTTTAGGGAGAGGCCGCCGCCAGTGGGAATAACGCTGACCTTGCGGGCCACCAACCTCCTGGCCTGCTCCAACATGGTTTCGGGTTCGTCATCGTGCATCTGAGCCTCCCTGGCCGGTCCGAGCGTCTTCTGACCATGTAAATATTAAAATAGCTTACTGATAAAATATTCATTCAGAAACAGCTCTTCCCCTTTCCTCCGCTCAATCCTCGCTCAACTCTGGATGATGGCGTGCCAGATATTCCGCCACCGCTTCGTGCAACGTCTCGTACTGTTTGCGGCCCTCGCGGGCGGCAGCCTGCTTTAGGCGGCGCTTGGTTCCGGCCAGCATGTGACTGCCGAACTGCACCAGCTTCTCTTCTGGTTCGGGCAGCGGCTCCGGCAGGGCAGGTTCTGCTTCGAGCTTGGCCTGACGAATCGCACGCAGGTCAAAACGGGCGGGTTTCTTGGGCGCTTCAGACATGGCCCAGCACCTCCCGCGTGGCGCTGGCATACTCCAGGGCCAGCAGCTTGGCGTAGCGGTTGCCCTTGAGGGCGTCGAGCGGCACCCGTCGCTCGGCAGCGTCGCCCACAGCGGTGCTGTGACGCACGATGGTGGTGAGAACTGGAATCTCCTGTTCGGCCAGGGCGTCACGCAGCTCCTCGCCCCGTCCGCCCATGTTGGCGACGATCAGCACCTGGTAATTGCCGGCCCCACCCTCAACAAGGGGGGTCAGGGTGCGAATCAGGCCGGTGGCGCTCAGACCATCGGGTTTGGTGGGGATCAGGAGCAGATCGCTTTGCTGGGCCAGGCTCAACAGATCACCTCCCTGTTCGTTGCCCTTGGTGTCAATCACCACGTACTCGAAATCCTCTCCGTCGCCGGGCTGATACGCCCGGTAGGGCTGGACCTCGAATGTCCAGCCGTCAAAATCCCCCTCCCGCCACACGGCGGAGCATTGCAGCTCGTCATCGGCGTCCAGGAGGAGGGTGCGGCCCTTGCGGCCCAGTTGCTGGGCGAGGTGGATCGCCGTGGTGGTCTTGCCCACCCCGCCCTTCATATTGCCGATAGAGATGATTTTAGGCATGAGTTATTTTATGCGTTTAATAGTAAATTAGCAAACTATTTTTAGATCCATCCTGAGCTGCCCGGTACGCCTGGAACCGAAATACGACCAGGGTGGGAAAGCCAACTCCCTGAACTCGCGCCCAGAAAGATACAATTCCATCTGGGGAGATCTCCCTCAAGTGACCCAGTCCAGGAGCAGCCCAAGCGCCTCACATGCCTCCTTCCCACCGTTCAAAGCTTCATCCAGGCGCTGATGTATTGGGGACGGGTCTGCCGTACCGGTGGGAATCAAGACCACCGGGCCGCAGGGTGTGACCGACAGGCCCAGCGCGGCGTGGGCCACACTGTTGGGACGCGGGTCACGGGGAGCGACGCTGGAAATCACCGCGTAGGCCGAGACCTGCTGGGTGTGCGGCGGCAGGCGCTGACCTACGCCCAGCCGCTCAGCAATCCAGCGCCTCCCCTCTTCAAGGGGTTCCAGGTCACGCCGTTCGGTTCGTCCATCCGGGTAAAGCGCATACAGAAAGTGGCGCATCTGGGGGCGGGCGTCGATCACCGCGATGTCCTCGGGACGATTCACCCCCAGGGCCGTCAGGGCAGCCGGGTCACCTTCCAGGGCGCGGGCGTACAGATGGACCAAACTGTCAGGAGAAGTGGCCTGCTGGCGTTGCTTGGCAGGGCTGGGGCCGTCAGCGGGGTCATGCGGAACAATCACGATGGGGCCATGCAGCGGCGGATACTGGGTCAGGTCCAGTCCGATGAGGCGGCTGCCGATCCAGTTGGGGGGCAGGTTGTGGATCAGTCCTTCCTCGTTGATCACCACTTCATGACTGTTGAGGGCGTGGTAATGGGCGGGAAGGTACTCGATCCAGCCGCCCACTGCTGCCCTGAGCAGGCTCAGGGTGTCGGTCTCCGGGCCGATCTCGGTCACGTCTTGCCGTCCGTCGGGGTAAATCACTCGCAGGGTGGGGGTCATGGGCGCTCCTTGAAGGGAAGGGGAGGGTTTTTCCTCCCCACGGAGGTCCTCAGGCGGCGGCCTGGGTCTGGCGGCCTTTAAGCTGCGCGGCCACCTCACGGGCTTTCGGGTACAGGCGGCACAGGTGGCCCCAGACGATCTTTGCTTCTCCTTCCGTCAGATCCGCCAGGGTGGACAGCGGCCACGGCTCGCACAGCGCGGCGGCGCTGAGTGCGTAGTGCTGAGCGTGAGGCAGGCCCATCAGGCCCATGATCTTGTGGAGCGCACATGCGCGGGCCTTGCCGATCACCGGAGTCGGCGGCGACTGACTGACAGTCAGCCGCTCCTCGCCCAGCAGGGTCACGGTGTTGTCGCGGTCTGCGAGGTAGCCCACGGCCCGCTCCAGAGAATCCTGAGCCTCGCCGTCGATTTCGGCAGTCTTCGCGCCGCTTGCATCGGCGCACAGGGTCACGGTATGGGAACCCAGATAGACCGTGGCGCTGGGGCCGTCGCCCCAGGTGCCGTAGAGGTCCACTTTCCAGGTGCGGCGAATGTTGCGGGGGGTGCTGCGGTCTTGCATTTTGCTCCTCCTTACCCTGTCCGGGGTAAAGACATAGTACCGCAAATGCGGTACTATGTCAAGTTTTCCATCATGTCAGACGCTAAAAACAGAGGAGGCTGCACTTGAGTGCGGCCCCCTCACCAGACAGGATCAAAAGGGGGCGGTCTGTTGCAAAATGGCGAACAGGTCAGCCTGCTTTGCGGCGGCGGTGAGCTTGGCTCTGACCGTCACGTCATGCAGATCAAGGGTCGACAAATCGCGGTGCAACGCTTCAGCGTGGGCGGCGTGCCTCGCGCAGTCGCTGCGGCGGTCCGGGTTCGGCACCGCGCAGGGCGTGGCGCGCAGGTGCGCCAGTATCAGGGCGGCAGCGGGCTTCCCGGTCCGGGCAGCGTGCCGGACATCTCTGAGACGCTGGGCGTACAGAACGCGCACCATTTTGATGTTGGCGGCGGCGTGCTGGATTTCAGGACTGCGCCTGGAGTAGGCGTCGTTGGTCATGGCATCCTTTCCTGCGGGCTAGGTGGCCCGCCTGACACGCGCGGGCCTGCCCCTGAAAAGTCTTACACGGCTTTCAGAGAGCGCGAGCGGGTGTGTACCTTTTCGCTGCCGTACTTCTCGCGCAGTTCCTCCATGCTGGTGTTGCTGCGGCCCCGGCTGAATTTGCCCTTGAACGCCCACATCTTCCGCTTACCCATGAACCAGTAATCGGCGGCCTTCAGCGCGTCCTTATGGGTCCGGGTATCGCCGCCCACCCAGACCCACGCCCCGACGATCTCAATGTCCAATCCGTCCAGGTGCGCGATTTTCTCCACGGCGGCCCTGACCCTGGCCTCCACCTCGGCTTCTTCAGCGCGGCTCTTGTACCACTTGTCCTCACCGTATTCCTCGTCCGGCTTGGCGTTCAGAAGCCGCGTCATGGCGGCTTCGTAGTCATTGTTAATGGCCTGCATCTGCTGTGTGCTGCCGCCTTTGTCCGGGTGATACTGCTTGCAAAGCTGACGGTAAGCGGCCTTCAGGTCGGCGGTGTCGGTGATGTGCTGGAAGTAGGTCATGGTTCGTCGCTCCTTTGCCCTGTCCGGGGTAAATCAATAGTACCGCAAATGCGGTACTATGTCAAACATTCCCTTCTCTGAGACAGAGAAAATCGTTCATTCATCCCTGGACGCCCACACCCCGCCCCCTCCGGGCGGGCGTGTGCCGCCCCCGGCGGCCTCTGGGCCTGGCTCGCCTCCCCACAGCGCTCCCACGCCTCTCCCCGCGCCTTGCTCAAGCTGCTGTCAAGCGGGGGCCGCCAGAAGCGGCCCCCGTCGCAACCCGGCCTCCCTCTGGCCGGGTTTGACAGCGTTCTGCACGCTTTGCCATCCTGGGGGCCGCAGGCCAGAGAAAAAATGTCGCGCCATTCCCTGACATTTTTTCTCTGGCGCATGCCCGTCCGGCGAGGACTTTTGCCCTTCAGGCGTGACCGCAGGGAACAGAGGGGCTGTGCGCCGTCAGGCGCTCCATTGGGTCCTGAGCCGCCCTTCCTCGTGGCTGGTCCAAAGGTCCGCGAGGGGGGGGTACAAAAACCGTTGTGCTGGGGGGCAGCGGGCGGCGTTTCATCAGCCCGCATCCCGGCCCCCCAGCACGCTTTTAGGTTTTTGTCAGGGGGGTACGCCCCCCTCCTTTAAGACAGACTTGCCACTTGATCAAAAAGAAATCCAATGTTGAAAATAAGTTAAATATTTTTCTATTTAAATAATTCCGTCAGGCGATGGCCCTGGCACCCTAAACCACCATCACAGGTCCAGATCGATCTGGCGCGTGCGGCCCTGGCCCTCGGCGTCCTGGGCAGGGGGACCGTACTCCGTGGCCGTGAAGTGAACCGTCCCGCTCGGCGGTCTCCCCTCCGAGTCAACATCTCTAGTCTGCGCCACGATCACGTCGCCGTCAGACCGCATCACCACCACCTCTGGGCTGCTGAGGGCCACCTGACCGCCGTACTCGCGGCCCGGCGTCGCTGTGGCGATGTACATCTCTTGCCAATTCACCTGTTCCTGATCAAGAAAGCCCTGCGCCTTGTCCAGCGCCGCCACCCGCTGGGAATCGCTGATCTCCTGAAACAGCCGCCCCATCCCGGACAGGTCGCCCATCCGGGCCTCCAGGCTGACAATGCTCATGCGCTCGGCGCTCACCACATCGAAGTTAAGGGGATGACCGGCCTGCTCAGCCAACTGAAGCATGAACTCGCGCTGGGTGCGGCCATTGCCCTCCATGAAGGGGTGGGCATTGTTGATCTCCGAGAAGGTCCGCGCGGCCCGATCTGCAAATTCGGAACGGGAGAGGCCCTGCAAGTGGTCTTGCTGCTGGAGCTGAAGGAAGGTGGCTTTCAAGCTGCGGTCCACCTGGTTGCTCGGCACGAACGGCACCGGCGTCAGCCCGTCGTCCTTGTGGATCAAGGGGGCAGCCCGGACCTGTTGACCCTCAATCTGCATCGGCTGGTTGCGGGTGGTTCCGGCCCACTCGTAAATGTCTTGAAAAGTGTGCTGGTGAATTGCCCGCAGATGGTCCAGGTCAAAGCGCCCGCTGCGGGTGGTGTCCGGCGCGGTGCCGTTTCTGATCTCCAGCATCCGGGTAAACGTCAGGTCGCGCTCGATCAACGACAACGCCTCGGCGTCGTCCAATCCAAGGCGGTTTTTGGGAACTCCGTTGTCGTAATAGAAGAACTCTGAACCCCTAGTCACGCTGGGGTCACTTCACAGTCACGCCGTAATGTTCCAGCAGCTTCGCGCGTATCTCGGTGGGAGTCAGCGTGCCGTCGATGTACTGCTGGCTCAGAGTCTGGGCGTAGAGCGAGATATCACCCCCCTCGATCTGCTGGGAACGCCGGACGCTGTGAACGTCCCTGGCCCGCTGCCCACGCTCAGCCTGAATCTGGTCATACGCGGCGCTTTTGGCCTCCAGCTCACGGCGGATCTTGTCTTGGATTGAGGTCATTTCATCTCCCATTAGGTTTGGTCATAATAGCAGAGCAGATATTATAATATGGAATCATCTCGTGCAGAGCGATTTTTAAAGATGACGTTTCTAAGTCCTATAAAGCAGATCCCAGTTGGGCAATTATCAAAATGTTGGAATTCTTAAATTTCGTTTTGAACATGTAGATTACCGAGATTAGCCAATTTTCGCTCAATAAAATCAATCTCAAGGGCCGTAATCATTTTATTCGCTTCTAGTGAGGCAATTTCATTAGAGTAATCTCTGATTTTCTGAATTGCCGCTTGCAATAGCTTACGGTCATTCGGATCAGCAGAATTCTCACATGCTTCTATAGTGACTTGTGCGTCCTCTTTCCAGTGTTTATTCATAGCTGAATATTTGTGATGCATTTGCATTCTCCATTTCTCTTCTCGCAATTGATCTTCAAGACCTGCAATCATTTTAAGAAGATCGGGAATTGGATCAGCATCGGAATCTTTTTCTATTTCAGCTTGCACTGGGCTTCCAGCAGCAGCCCGACGAAGTTCAGCCTGGCTCAAATACAGGGGCAATAGAAACCACAGCTTGGGAAACTTTCCCGGGATGGCCTCCAGTTCTGCCAACCAGGTCTCACGCATAATTTCTGCATGTTCACCGGGTAATTTGGCAGCGAGCCGACACACCAGCCGGCGCATGGCTTCAGGAATCTGATCTACCGCATCCTGTGCCATCAGCGCCACAAGCACCATCAACAATTCATGCATGTTGTATCACCCCTCCACCCTTCGTCGCCGACTGCTGAAGTTCTTCAGTCAAGCGGATCCCAGGGCCAGTGAGCTGATATAGCCGACGCCGTGGGCGGCCTGCGGCACTGGGGTCGATGTTCTCCCAGGAGCTGATCACTAGACCTTCTGTTTCTAGACGGATCAACGCAGGATAGAGAGTGCCGCTATGCAGGCCAGTGCGGCCCATCAGATCAAACCCATATTGACCTTCATTGAACCGTTCAGCCAGAGCCAGCAGTAGCCGACTCGTCTGTGAGGTCATTCGGAATGGCATAGTCTATTCTACATAGCCCCTATGTAGATTACAAGCCACCTCTAAGTGCACTCGAATGCTCGACTTGCCACACCTTCTGGTAATAGGTGTTACCAAAAAGGCTTTCGTGTATATTTTACACAAATGAACCCGGCCCCCGCCACTGTTGAAGAAGACCTCGCGTTGCTCCCACCTCTGAATCTCTCCGAACTCCCTAGCGTCGTAGTTCCCTCCGAACTGGTCAACACCCAAGTCTTGAGAGAAACCCAGAGTATTCATCAGCTTCTCCACACCGCCGCCAAGCAGCGCTTGAAAGACGTCCCCTCTCGCTGGCGCGACGCAGCGCCCCTGCTGATGAGTCTTGCCATCGCTGTTCCCCTGCTGGTGTTCTGGCAGCGACTCCCCCTGACTGTATTGATTGCCATTTGCTTTGTGGTTCTGCTCGGCAGCGCCATCGTTCTCTGGCGGCTGGGGCGTGAATGGTCCACGCGCGACGTGGACACGGTGGCCCAACTGGGCGAGGCGGCCCAGCGGGAACGGGACCTGATCCGCAAACTTCTGCCGTACTCCCGCGCCAGCCTGCTACATGTGGCCGCCACGGCCCGCGCCGCCGACAGCCGGGTGGGGACCCGCCTGACCCTAGTGGTGGGGGCCAACCGTGCGGGCGGCCTGTTGGGGTCGCTCCTGGTGCTGGTTGGCGCGTTCTCTGCTGGGAAATACCTGCAAGATATGCAGGTCACCCTGTTTCATATGCCCATCACCGCGTCCGGCGTAATCGCTACCGTTTTCCTCGGGTATTGCGTGGTGGCGGCGCTTTTGCTGGCTGGACACAGCGTGAATGCCCTGCCGCACTACGCGGACTTGCTGGAACGGGTGGCCGCGCTCAAGAAGAATCTGGCCGAGGATCGGCAGGCAGCCAAAAGGAGCGACGCATGACGCTGGATCTCTACCGCCGTGAAACTTTAGCTCCCTCGCGGGAGTGGGTCAGTCTTCAACCCGAGGAACGCCGCCGCCGGGCCGTGGTCGCCGCCGCCAGCCGGGACGTAGACGTGCTGTGGTCATTGACGCAAGCACATCACACTCGGCGAGCCGGGGTTAGCAGCGCACAGACCCTACGCAAGTATCGGCTCGGCTTGCAGCGCTGGCTCACGTATACGGCGGGTCAGGCAGTCAATGTCTTACACCCAGAGATCGAAGACGCGGACCTGTGGATCCGAGAAATGGAAAGCAGCGGCTTGAAACCCTCCTCGGTCAGGGTCTACCTCTCAGGCGCGCGGCAACTGTACGCCGCATTGCGCTGGACCAAGGCCACGCGAGACGATCCCTTTACCGATACCAAACCCCAAAAAGACCGGACGCGCCCCCACGACAAGCGGCAACCGTACTCCGAAGCGGATCTGGTGGTCATGCTGGCCTCTGCGTCGCTGGAGATGCGCGTGCTGCTTCATCTGGGGGCCAGTGCCGGATTGCGGGCATCGGAGATCACCGGGCTAACCTGGGGCGAACTGGATCTGGAACAGGCAACGGCCACCGTGACGGGCAAGGGCCGCAAGACCAGAAAAGTGCTGCTGTCCGGCTCGTTGGTGCGGGCGCTGCGGGAACTGGGATCCGGTGCGGAAGAGCAGCGGGTGATCGGGCGCACACCCGAAGCGGCCAGAAAGCGACTCCAGACGTTGTGTCAAAGAGTGAACGTCCCATACCTGGGGTTACACGCCCTCCGGCATGCGGCGGGAACGCGATTGATCCGCGCCGGATTTCAGCTTCAGGATGTGGCAGAGCATCTGGGCCACAGCGACGTGCAGACGGCCCGGACATATGCCAAGTGGGCTGATGAACGGCTCAGAAGCCACTTGCGACAGAACTGAGGTTTCGGCATGCCATCGGCTCCCAAGAAGAGCAGATAGCGATGTGAGTTGTCTCGAAATCGGTCCAGATCAGGATCAGCACCCAACAGGCATAAGCCGAGCAGTTCGCTCGCTGGCTGACGGCAAGCAGCGATTATTTTTGGGCTTTTAGATCTCGCTCAAGAGCGTCGCTGTACCACTCTGGAATCCAGTCGGCCACCTGGGACGGCTCAATGCTCAGGGCGTAGGCCAGTTTGTAGGCCATGTTCATGCCGGGTTCCCGACGGCCCTTTTCGTAATCGCCTACGGACCCCTTGGTCAGCCCCACGGCCTCAGCAAGCTGCTCTAGTGTCAGCCCCCGCTCCAAGCGCCACTCCCGCAATGTTCTCACCCGTTTGTCCTTGACCTCTGCCATATACTCCTAACCGCTCCTTCCTGTCCGGGGGGGCCGGTCTGTCCCACCGTGGGACGGGCCGTTTTGCTATTGGGCCGCATCGTACCGAATCGGAGGCAGAGTTTCATGGTGGTAGAGCGGCGTGCCTGGCATCAACGATTCGGACACGAAGCCGCGCCACACCGTCAAGGCCGCCTCTTCACTGACGCGGTAGTGGAAGCGGCGGGGCAGGCGGCAGCCTTTCGGTACGATCTCGAACCCTGCGCCGTCGCCGGGCCTGGGTGGAGATTGAATATTGACGATCTTTCCCTGGATGAAGCGGCGGCCACCCTCTCCAGCGTAATGAACCATCAACAGGGTGAGGGGTTCATTCAGCGGCACGTGGGCCTGGATGCCCTCGTAGACGGGGATGGGCTGCCAGCGCTGGGCATGGAAATATTCACGCACATCGAAGTGGACGCCGCGCGCCAACGCTTCGGCACCGCAGTAAAAATTGTCGTCGGCCTCGATCATCTGCACAAGTCTGAAAATGTCGTGCATCAGGCGCTGACGGTACTCGTCGCGGGTGGTGGGGAAAGTCATGCGTGTGCCTCCTGGGAGGTGGCCCGGCAGCCACGCTGCTCGGCGAACATCTTGGGGGTGACGGACAACTCAGGCGGTTTGGCCTGGCCCTTTCATCGAAGGCGTTTTGAAAAGGAGGGCAGGCCATACAGATGATGGCCCCACTGAATGGGGCCACGGCGCTCAGTGGATCGCTGGGCTTGGAGGTCGGTACACCTGGCAACCCAGGCGGGGATCGGGTTTTCCCTTCTGCTGACGTTCCCTGAGCGCCGCCATGTAGGTCTTTGAATCGCCGCCGTAATACCGCTCCACCGTGACCCTGAAGTCCTCACGCCCGATGGCTTCCATATGAACGGCTCCATGCCGCTGGGCTGTCGCCTGCCCGCCAAGGCGTCCGCGCTCTGCCAGTGATCTCGTCATGTTTTTTGCTCCTTTGCCCTGTCCGGGGTAGATTTATAGTACCGCAAATGCGGTACTACGTCAAGCACTTCCCCTTTGAGACGAGGAAAACTGCACGGTCATCCCTGGACGCCCACACCCCGCCCCTTCCGGGCGGGCGTGTGCCGCCTTCCGGCGGCCCCTGGGCCTGGCCCTCAGCGCCGCGCTGCGCCCCACTTCCCCTGCGCCCTTGTCCCCCTCCGCTGCTCAAGCTGCTGTCAAGCGGGGCCGCCGACAGCGGCCCCCGTCGCAACCCGGCCTCTCTCTAGCCGGGTTTGACAGCGTTCTGCGCGCTTTGCCATCCTGGAGGCCGCAGGCCAAAGAAAAAATGTCAGGGAGGGGCGCGACATTTTTTCTTTGGCGCATGCCTTTCTGGCGAGGACCTTGCCCTTCCGATGTGACCGTAGGGAACACAGGGACCGTGCGCCGTTAGGCGCTCTACTTCGGTTCCTGGCAACCCTTGCTCGTGGCTGGCCCAGGGGTCCGCGAGAGGGGTACAAAAACCGTTGTGCTAAGGGGCAGCGGGCGGTGCACCGTCAGCCCGCATCCCGGCTCCCAGCACGCTCTTAGGTTCTTGTCAGTGGGATGCGCCCCCCCCTTGAATAGTAAACGAGTAAACTGATAAAATAGTTTTCAAGTGTTGAACCGAGAAACGCTGTTCCAGCCTATGCTCTTGCCGCCTACCTGTCGTACCCGTCGCGGTCATCAATAGGGAGGTGGCTGTTCAATTCACTCTGGTTTCTCAGGGCCAGGTCCAGCACGGCAAAGACCGCCCGGACGATGGCGGCGATGGCTTCTAACACGAACCAGACAATCTTCATGCCCCCTCCCCTGTTGATCTATCAGTACAAACTGACGCTGTTGGCTTTCCACCCCTGCGCGGTGTCCACCAGCTCGGCGTCCATCCCACGTATCGACACGATACTGTGAATGCTTTTGAGCCAGTCAGGATTCACCCCTGGGAGGGGTTCAATGATCGGCTCAATTTTTGCGATGAGTATGGCCCTGCCACCCTCATCAACGCGCCGGTCTGCTGTGCCTCTTAGCTGGCCGTACCGGTACTGCGCCAGGCAGAGCTTACCGCCGTCAACGAAGGGTTGACCTTTCGTCGTCACTCGCAGAACGAGCTGCCCGCTGGTGGTCTGCTCCGCGTCGGCCTGCGCGAGCCCCAGCGCGGATAGATCGGCCACCTCGCGCGCACTCTTTTCATCAGTCGGCAGGGGTTCGGCCTGTCCAAACTCGATGTATGTGGGCAGGCAGAGCCTTCCTGGCCGGGTCATGCGTTCCTGCACGGCCTGCATCACATTCCGGTCATCCAACACATGACGTTCATTTCGCCCCACGAGAAACACGGCCAGGACCGCCAGCAGTGCGAGAGCGCCGACGAGAATGAAAAGAGTCTTCTTGGAGAACATCGTCACACGGCCTCGCTCACGGCCCTGACCGCCCCCGACGGCGTGGCTCCGCCCTCCACTTTGGCGTAAAACCGTGCCAGGGCTTCCAGCGGACAGCCCGCCTTCACGGCCCTGACCGCCTGTGCCAGATCGTAGAGCTCATAGTGCCCCAGTTCGGGAATCATCAAGGCCCACCTGAACACCGGCTCCGGGTGAAACAGCGGTTGGAGGGGGCCATTTTGAATAATCTTGACCAGATCGCCCCCGTGGGTGGTGGCCGTGAAGACCGCTTTGACGCTGAGCGAACGGATCGCCGCGGCCTCAACTTCGGTCTGGACCTCATCAATGACCACGACGTGGGCGCTGTTGTTGGCGATGACTTCCAGCATGACCTCATGCTGCCGGGCTTTGATGGGAACGAAGTAACGGTCCGCTTCCCCGATGCCGGGATGCGGCACGCGCCCGTCCCCGGCCACCTCGTTGGAGGTGTCCACGATGGTCACGTTGGCGTCGTACTTCTCGGCAATGATGCGCGCCACATCGCGCAGCACCGTGCTTTTGCCCTTGCCCGCGAGGCCGCAGATCAGCATGGACGGACTCCCGTGCAGGTAGGGCCGCAGCACGTCGGCCACGCCCCCGTAAAACCGCGCAATTCGCAGGTTGAAGCCGTCCGTTCCCTGACCGTCGGCGCTGGGAATGCGGCTGATCCGGTGGCCGGTGCCGTCAATCCCGGCGCGGTTATCGTCCCGGAGACCATCGAAATTGGAGCGAAACTCCGTCAGGTGAAGCTGGGTCACCACCAGATCGTCGTAGCGCTGCCACTGACCGTGGTGCTTGATCTTCAAAGGTCTTCCGAAGCGCAGTTTCGCCTCCTCGGCTTCATGGATCACCGGGCGCAATTTGGCCCCAATATCCGTGGGCAGGATGTCCAGCAGGCGGTCATAATCGGCCTGAACCCGCTCCAGCACCGGATCCCCTGGCACGCTCACGGCTCCTCAGTCGGCGGCGGAGCGGCGTCCTGATCCTGGGCAGGTTTCCCATCGACATACTCGCTCAGCAACTCGATCTGGGTGACCTCCCCCGCCTCGATGCGGCGCAGCGTCACCGTCCGGCGCACCAGGGTTCGCCCAGGCTCCAGCGTCAACTCGCCTAGGCTCAGGTTCTGCATGGGCGCTCCTCCTGGGGCAGGGCAGGCACGGGGTCCAACCACTCTTCGAGCAGTTCGTTCGTTCGGCGCTGCTCGGCGCGCGAGGTCAGCAGCAGCCGCAGGTGGGCGGTGTACATCAGGCTCAGGATCAGCACCACCAGTCCCTTGGCATCGAAGAACGCCAGGCTCAGCGCGGCGAGATTGAGCAGCAGCAGGCCCACGGTATAGGCGCTGGTAGGCCAAAGAGAGCGGCCCCTCTCGGCGGCGACATGCTCAGGCGTCCGTTTAGCGTCGTTCAACAGGGGGAGGGTCATGGGGTCACCTTATTGAGCCGTTCATAGGCTTCAACCTGAGTCAGCACATGGGCGGATGGGATGGCGCGCTCGAACCATTTCAGGGAGGTGTTGATCTCCTGGGGAGACATAGCCACGACGCTGGCATTCACGTCTTTGCCCAGGGCGGGGCCGGTCCACCCCCCGTTGTCCACGATCACCACGCCGCCGAGCGAGGGAATTTGTGCCTCGTAAACGGGAACCCCGGCCAGCGCCAGGGACAGCATAAAACTCTTGGGCTGGAAGTTGTAAAAGGGGACGGACAAGATTCGCACGCTCACTTTGCGAATGGGATCGAGCCGCGCCCGTCTCAGGGACTCGGCCAGTTCCTGGTCGTAAATGCTGGGGGCATACACGATCACCCGGAACTGGGCCTTATCAATGGCGTCGATCAGCGTGCCGTAGCCCGACGCCCCAGCCAGGCTGGCACTGGCAAGGCTCAGGGTCAGCAGCGCTTTCACTGGGTCACCCGACCCTTGATGGCGTTCCCCAGGTTGGTGGCCGCGCCGCCCAGGACATTGGTGATCAAGGCAGCGGTGGCAAAAATAGCCAGGATGGCAAACAGGTAGAACACCGCCCCCCAGAAAATCTGGATCACCGCCGAGCCGATGGTTTTGAGCAGGTCGCTCACCACGCCGGTCAGGATGTCCAGCCCTGGCATCACCGCCCCCTTCACCGCCGCGTACAGCGACTTGAGCATGCCCTGGTTGGAATCGCTGACGCAGGACACGTTGGGATCGGCCTCCTGCCTGGCCTTGCACTCCGAGACGCTGCGGTCCAGTTCGCGGTCAAAGGTTTCGCCCACGATGGACGATTGCAGCCCCGCCGTCCTGACCGCCGTGTCGATCTTGTCGCTGTACACGGCGGCCATCCGCGCCGGCTCCACGAACACCTTGTCGATGCTCAGGTACGTGACCAGCGGCAGGATCATGGCGATGGCCCAGGCCGACAGGAAGCTGCCGACGATCATCCAGATCGGGCGGGTCTGCCCCCACAGCGTCAGCGCGGCGGCCACCGGGAACAGGTAGACCCCCACCAGCACCGCGATGCCGGAAATGTAGATGATCTGGGCGTAGGCCACCACCAGGCCCTGCATGAACAGCAACGAAAAGTTGAGCTTGGCGGCGATCCGGGACATGTAACCGCCCGCTTTTTTCGCCACGCCCTTGACGGCGCTGCCCACCGCCGCCTTGCCGGAGGCGGCCCCCACCGCGCGCAGTTCCGGCGCGGCCAGGGTGGTGGCGGTGACGGCCACCTTGCCCAGCAGGCCCACCATGATCTTGCTCGATTCGGCGAGTTTGGCGTCCATCGCGCCGGTGAACTTGGCGTTGGACCAGTGCAAGGCGTTGTTCCAGCTTTGAAGCGCGCCGTAGCTGACGCTCTTGTTGAGGGGATTGTTGAACGAGAGACTGAGCAGCACGGCCACCACCACCGCCTGCACCAGGACGCCCCGCTTGCCCACCGCATCGCCCGTGGTCAAAATGGCCCAGCCCCGGACGAAAAAGCCCACAGTCGCAATGATGGTGGCCAGCGACATCATCATGGCCGGCAGCCCGGCCCGTTTGGCCGCCACCGCCACCTCCATCAGTTTGGCTGCCGGATCGCCCAGGGTGTACTGCTGGTAGGACTCGAAGGTGCCCACCGTTCGGTCCACATACGCCTGAACCTGCTGGTGGGTCTGGGTGATCTCGGCCTCCACGTCGGTGGCCGCCCCGGCAAACGAGCAGACCCAGAGCAGCGCCATCAAAGCCAGCAGCGTCTTCACGGCGCGGCCCCTGCGAAATCGAGCGCCTCCCCCGTCTTGAACACCGACGCGGCATTGGCATACGCGCCGGTGATGTTCTGGCCGTTCTCGACGGCGGCGTCCATGTTCTCCTGCGCCAGCGCCTCCACCTCGCGGTTGAGCTGTTCTTCCTGAGACACCATCTCCTCCTCGCGCTGGTTGCGCTCCATCAGCAGGTGGGTGTTGGTCATCACCTGTTGCTGCACCACCTCGCTGAGCTGGTTGAGCAGCGCCACGCTCATGGTGGCGTCCTGCTTGAGCTGTTCCGCGCCCAGCCGCACCTGAATTTCAGCCACCTCACGGGCGCTCAGGGCCGTGGCCGCGTTGCCCGCGAGGCGGTCTGCCACCCCTACCCCCACCCCAGGAATCCCGATCACGCCCGTGGCATTGGACAGCGCGCCCGCCGTGTTCGCTTCCAGCGCTTCCTGCGCCTCGTCCTGGGTCTTCTTGGCCTTGAAGGACTTCTCCAGACCGTCTGCCGCGTCCATCGCGTCTTGCAGCCGGGCCAGGCGGTTGCTGAGCGCCAGATTGGGATTGCTGTGGATCGCAGTGGCCGCGATCCCGCCCGCCGTGTCCTTGGGAAAGGGTGTATTGACGTCTTGCCGGGCCTTCATGATGTCGTTCACCGCGCCGTACATGGCGCTGCGGAACCCGGTGTAGTTGCCCTGCAAGGCCTCATTCAGCCGCTCGGTGTAGGCGTTGAGTTGCCCCACCCCCAGATACTCGCCGAGCTGGCCGAGAAACTCGCCCGCGTACTGGCCCACCACATCCTTGGCAAAGCCCTGCCAGTCACCATTGATGATGTTATTGCTGATAAAGGCGTGCATGGACCGCAGCTGACACACCCATTTCAGGGTTTCGCCGGTGCTAACGCCCACACCGGCCACGTTGCCCACGGAACACGCCTGCTGGAGCAGCCCTCCCAGGTCATCCCACCCGGCCGCCTGGGCAGGGGCCGCCGCCGTCAGCAGCAGGGTCAGACCCAAGGCTCTGGCTGTCACCGGACCGCTCCGTAGAGGTCCTGGACCAGCTGGCGGACCCCTTCCATCGTGTCGCCGTGGTTCTTGGCGATGTAGGCGTCCTTTTTGGCCACCTCATCCTTGCCGCTGGCGAAGAGCCACAGTGCGAGCTTGCTCTCTTCTACCTGCACGATGTCGCCCACCCGCCCCTCGCCGCCCAGGTTGACCAGCAGGGCGAACTCGGCGTACTGGCCGGGCACGGCCCGGAGTTCGGGCAGTTTCTCCTTCATGACCGGCGGCAGGCTCAGGGCGTCCACCACGCCGGGGGTCCGCCCATCGCCCTCCACCACCTTCTTGGAATAGCCGCCGATGAACAGGTGGTTGAAGCTGTCCATCAGGCCGCCGAAATGCTGCGAGGCCTGCGCGTCTTGCGTGCCGATGCCCAGGCTGACCCCGAAACTCCGAAAGACCCGCAGCATGTCCTTGATGTCGCCCAGCTCGCGCGGACTCTGGATCTGGTTCTCGAATTCGTCGATAAAGAAGAATTTGGGCGTGGCCCGCGCGGAGTGCTTGGCCCGGTTCCACATCACGCTCTTGACGATGTGGTGGGCCACGCGGCGCATCAGCGTGTCGCTCTCCGGGATCCCAGAGGTGTTGAGGTAGATGCGCCGGGCATGGAGGTTGACGTTGGACTGACAGTCCACAAACGGCGCCACCGGACTTGAACCCAGGGCCTTTCTCAGGCGGATGCCCACGCTGCGTGCCGCCTCGATCACAACGGTCGGCATGTTCTTCCCACTGTCGGTGTAATTTTCGATGGTCCCCAGCATCGCCTCCAGATCGCTCAGCTGCGGCCAACGGCCCCGGTTCTTGAACTTGTGGTAGACCGCCATCGTCGCCTCGGTCATCGCCACGTCCTCGTAATCGGCCTCCTTGGGATCGCCTGGCTCGCTGACAAAGAGCCGGACGAACGAGAGAATGGCCGAGAGTTTCGTGCCGTCGGGTTCGGTTTCGCCCTCGCCCAGGTCGAAGATGTTGAGCTGATTGCCCGATCTGTAGCCGAAATCGATGATCTGGCTGTCCCGCAAGGTCTTAAAGAAGTAGCGAAAATCTTCCTTGGCATCGGTGACCACCAGGACAGCGTCGTCGTACTTGCTCAGGTGGGCGCTCAGCACGCTCAGCGCCAACACCGTCTTGCCTGACCCGGTGGGCGCAAAGACCGCCCAGTGCGCCGTCCTGGTCCGGGGTGTCCACAGATCAAACTTGATCAGCGACCTGTCGCGGCCCTGAAACGTGATGGCCCCCTCGTCAAACCCCTTCCACGGGGCCACCGGGGGAAACAGGTCAACAACGCTACTGGTGTACGGCTGAAACTGGAACTTGCTCAGGCCGCCCGCGAACGGCGCGAGGGCGCGGTACTGGGCGATGGACTGGTAACCGTAATCGATGGGGACGCCCGCGCGCAGCCGTGCCATGTTGCCGCGCGCCTGACGTTTCATGCGCTCCAGTTCCTGGGGGCTAGCCGCGATCAACACCACCGAGACGCCCGCCACGAAGCGGGACTCGTAGCCGTCGAGCTGCTGGGCGGCCTCCACCTCGGCGAGCAGGTTGGTGGCCTTGCCGTTGGGAACGACGCCGGGCGCTTTCACGCGCAGCCACAGGTCTCCCTTCTTCTTTTCCAGCTCGTTGGACACGTCGTAATCGTTCTCGCGGGTGGCCTGCACCACCACGTAGTACGTGCCGGTGAGGGTGTCGGTCAGCGCCGCGAGGTAGCCCGTCTCGGTGTATTCCGGCAGGCGGCCCAGCGAGATCACGGCCACGAAGCGGTCGCCCACGATGGGGCCGAAAGGCTCGCTGTTGTCCATCACGGTGGCGCCCACCTGGCGCAAAAAGGTCAGGTGGTCCGGCTGGCCCCGGCGCAGGCTGTGAAGTTCACGTTCCCCCTGCGGGATGAACTGCGGGGCCTGGGGCCAGCCGGGATTGAGCCAGTAAAAGCATTCCGCGTACACGTCCTGCCCGGTCATGGGCCGGGCCGCGAACCCGGCAGCACTGAGCTGGGCCACCGCCGCACTTTGAAGGCCCTGGGCCTGCTCGGCGGCGCGCGTCACCTCCCGGACGGCCGGGGTGGACCCCACATCGAAGCGCGCGTCGGCGGGGGGCGTCACCGTCACCGTCAGAAAGAAGCGCCAGTGGCTGACTTCACCGGCCAGGATTTTTTGCTCCAGCAGGGTGACGCGGGCCTCGGTCAGCTCGCGCAGCGCCGGATCGGTGCAGGTCTGGGCATAGCGCCGGGTGTCGGCCAGATCCTCGTCCAGCGCCCCCCGCAGGCTGGTGTAGGTCGTCAACGTCTCGCCGTCGGGAACGACCAGATCAAACACAGTCTTAAGGGTGCTTTGCCGCCGCAGCAGATCGTCCGCCGTGTAGTGGAGGTGGCTGGGCGGCTCGAAGTAGACGCCGTACAGCTGCCGCCCGTCTTGCAAGAACATGATGTGGTCATGCACGTCCCAGTACCCAAAGGCCCTGGCAATGGGCAGGCTTCCCACTGGCCCGCTAGCGGACTTTTTTCGCCTCTTTGCGAACACGGCGCTCCCTCCTTGTTGACCGGGGTGTTGGGCGCGGGGTTCGGACCAGACCGGCGGCCCGGCCGACGGCGTGGCCCACCTGCATCTCACGCGTCACCAGCAGCGGCACGGGCCGCTCGTCCACGTCGGGGTCCAGGCTGTCCAGGCCGCTGAACCACCAGTTGACAAAATGTTCCACCACACCCGGATAGGGCAGCAGCAGCCGCTTGACGCCAAAATTGATGAACCAGGCGGCCAGCAGCAGCGCCAGGCACAGCAGCAGTTTGGGAGCCGGACTGACAAACAGCTTGGCACTGAGCATGGTCGAGAAATAGAACACCGCGCCCAGCACGATGAGGTCCGAGAAATCGATGTACGAAATAAACCCGAAGCGGCCCTGGGTCATGTAACACCGGTGGCGCAGCGGGTTGGCTTCGCCCGTGGCCGCTTTAACCATGCGAGGTCATGGGCTTATGCCCCCGCCGGTGCCGCGCAGCCCGCGCCGAACAGGGCGGTGCTGATGGCCGCCGCCGACAGCACGATCACGGCCCCGATCACGCCGTTTTTGAAGTTGGTGAAGGCATTCATCTCCCCGGCCAACTTCCCCCAACCGAAGGTCAGCAGCAAAATGGCCCCGGCCACCGCCACCAGGGCGGGGCTGGAGAGGATGCCCACGATCCAGCAGCCAATGTTCCTGAAGACGCCGACGGGATCGCTGCCGACGTTGGCCGCTCCGGGGGCGGCCCACGCGCTTCCCATCACCGTCAACACCAGCGTCATGAACGCGGCCTTCTGGATGTTCCGTTTCTCCATACTGTTTCCTCCTGTGGATGACCGTTCACGCCTGGCGGTGTTCGGCCTGTGGATATTAACATAAATATTCATAATCTTTGCTAGGGTGTGGGGATGGACAACCAGCCCTCTGCGGACCCCCACGGCGTTGCTGCGGTCACCCCGTCTCCAGCTCCTGAATCCACAGCCAGCGGGGAGCCGCAGGGAGTGTCCTGGCAGGCCCTCAAAGACCGTTTTCTGGAGGGCGTCCAGGCCGAAGGGTTTGCCGGGGTGCCGGAACCGGACCGCCAGGAGTTCGCGCCGTTTCTGGCCAAGCTCAACGCCAGGAATCCGGCGCTGGCCCGAGAGCTGGTCCAGGAGACCCGGCGCCTGCGGCGTGGCCTGGAGCTGCCGTCCTCGGCCGCCGCCCGCCGCCGGGAGCGCAGCCGCGACACCCGGCGCGTGCTGCTGATGCGGCAGACCCCTGACGGCCGCTGGGTGCTGGACAAACAGAAAGCGCCGGTCTACGGCATGCTGGGCCTGCTGGCCCTGGGCGGCCTGCTGACCGCCATCTATGCGCTGCCGAAACTCGACGGGAAATCTGCCCTCGTTGCCACCCCAGCGGCCCCCAACACCTCGCCGGACGTGTCCCCCGCACCCGTCACGGACTCCGCCAGCCGAGAGGCGCTGGAGCGTTCGCGTGAGCAGCTCCGCCAGGTGCGTGCCAACAAGACGGTGGCTGCTCCCCTCTCCCCGGCGGCCAAGAGCCCTTTGGCCACCACCCCGGCCAGGCCCAAGGCGCTAACCACCACTCAGAACCCGCCTCCCCCGCCTACCGTGCCGGTGGCCCCCGCGAGGTCCGCCGACTTTCAACCGGTGGCCGATACAGCCCGCACGACCTCTGGTTTTCAGCCTCAACGCGGGGCGACTTCCCCCAGCACTGTGGCCCCCCAAAGCTTGTCGTATGCGCCCTCCTCTGCGGCGCCAGGAGTGCTGCCTTTTGGGGCCGATTCGGTGGTTGCTGCGCGGCCCCCTGAAGCGGTGCCAAGCGACACTCCACCCTCGAGCAGGCCGGCGCCCCCCGTGACCACGCCCCGCCTGAGCGCTCCAACAGCCCAGAAGCCTCCGGCATCTCCCAGTCCGGCCGGGACGACTGCACCTGCCCCGGTCACCCCGACACCCCCTCCAGTGGTCCTCAAGGCGCCCGCGCCTGCCCTTCCCCCACCGCTGAACATTGCTGGCAGTGACCCCCCGGCAGCCCCCGCTCCGGCTCTACCGGACAGCGCCGAGGCGACCACGCCCTTCGGGGGCGACTTCGGCCCACCGCCCAGCGTGGTCTCGGAGGCGGCTGCCCCTCAAGACCCTCCAGGCACCACGGTCACTGGGTCCGCCGCCTCCAGCCCCACGGCCTTCGCTCGCGGCATGGTCTATGAGCGCAAACCCCAGGCGGGGCCGGCAGATCAGCCCACCTCCGCTGCAACCCCACCGCCCACCTCCACGTCAACGGGAACGGAAACCCCCTTCGGTTCGGACGCCGTCAACCCTCCCTCAAAGATCGGGGCAACCGGGCCGTTCACGCCGTTGCAACAGATTCCGGCCACCCTGCTGACTGGCATTCGCACGCCCAATGGCGGGTCCGTGCCGGTGGTGGCCGTGACTGCTGAGGGTGGCTCCTTCGTGGGGGTGGCGACGGTCAATGCCGCTCTTGCGCGGGTGGACATTCTGTTTCGGCGCTACATCGCGCCGGACGGGAACATCCATCAGGTTGACGCGCTGGCTTACGCCCGTGACGGCAATGGGTTGACCCAGGGGATTCCCGCCGCCGTCGAAGTCTTCGCCCCCACCCTGGCCCTGGACGCAGCGCAGAACAGCGCCAACGCGCTCAACACCTACGTTCAGAACGCTGCTGCCGCTGCGCTCAAGGGGGGAAGCGGCACCACCATCAACCTTGGCGACGGCAACACCCTGAGCGGCCCCTCGGCGGCCTCGCTGGCCCAGACCCTGCTCGGCGGCCTCGGCGCGACGTTCAAGATGCCGGAGAACACCCAGAGCATCCTCCGGGTGGCGTCGGTGAAATCGACGGCCCCCATGATCGTCATTGCCGGTCTGGGCGGTGGGCAATGACGCTGGGCCTGGTTCAGATGGGTCTGGTGGGCCTGTGGTTGCTGGCCGCCATCGTGACCGGGGTGGCGGCAATTATGGGGTTTGCCCGCACCGGACGCGCTCTGGGTTCTCTCATCATTGCTTCAGTAGCGCTGACTGGATCGTTTCTATCCTTTCTTTGGCCCAAACTCGGTGATTGGGATTTCTACGCGGCTTTTGGGCTGTACCCGGCCCTGGTGGTGGCCGCCACCGCCCTGGTGCTGCCGTTGGCGGGCCGCCTGCTGCTCAAGCGAACTTCAAATGTGGACTGATCCGAACCACGGCAGCGCTCATTTCTATTCCATTCGAGTTCATTCGAGCGGCTCGGCATGCGTGGGTTCTGGGCCTGGACGTACAGAGCGGCCTGCAAGGCCAAGCTGAGGACCGCTCATGTCAACCAAGAATGCTTACAGCTTCGGCGCAACCCGGTACTGTCCACCATGCACACCCGCTGGAGCCTTTTCGACGACAACGAAACCCGCATCGATCAGACCAGACAGCGCATTGGACCATGTGCGGGAGCTGCCGCCCAGGTCCGCCGCCAGACTGCGCGCGGAATGCTCGCCGGGATTGCTGTGAATGTGCAGCCACACCAGCTTTTCGGAGACGCTGGAGCTGTGCAGGCTTACGGGTAATCGTTTCACGGGAAGACCTCCGATGCTCAAGCTGGGTGGGGCTGAGGCGCGGGCGCGGGCGGGAGCTGAGGGCGGTAAAGCCTGAGCCTGCTGGTCTCCACGCCCCAGCCCCTGTTGCTGCCTGGCCCATTCATCACGGTTCTTTTGAAGTGGCCCACCCTCTGACTGGATGGGCCACCCTGCCGGGCTAGGCGCTGATCGGGTGAGCGGGCGTGACTGGACCCGCTGGGGGCTTCTGAGTACAGGCGGCCTGAATCACAACCGCCAGACGGTCAGCGACAGCCTGGAGCATTTGATTGGGGTCATGACACCCGCTCATCATCACATCCAACATGACATAGCCCAGATAGAGTCCTAAAGCCTCGGAAGCGCCCTCCCGGCGTCTGAGTTCGGGGGTGGGCATTCCGTCGTGAAACAGGAGGCCATGTGGGTGAGCCTGGGTGATCCCCAGCAGCGCGACATAGTGTGCAATGGCGTCGTCCAGCTCCAAGGCGAAAAAGTCGTCGGATATCCCAAACTTTGCTATGGTCATCTTGACCTCCCAGGTCACGTAGGGGGTTCCCGTGAGAAGTTGCCCCCTACAAGACATAGTGTAGCATTTTATGCTTACTATGTCAAGCGTTTAAGCCCGCCCAGCGCGGGTTTTTCGCTTTTCGATTAGGATAAGGTGTGGGCGGTCGTGGCCTCGCCTGCACCCCTCCTTTTGCTGATCACTGGTCGGACAGGTCTGGCCCTTATCGCTCCTGGCCCCCTCCTCCTGCTTCTGCCGGGGCCAGAGGGGGTAGACGGAGCGTTGCTCTGGGCGGCTGCGGGAGGCGTTTCATCAGCCCGCTGGGTTGCCGCCCAGAGCGCCCTTAGCTCCGGCTCAGGGGGATGCTTCCCCCTCCTATTGATCACGGCGTAAGTGTGGGCTGGTAAGCTGAAGGTGTGGTCGAATGGCATCCTTCCAAATACTCCCGTGCTCAGCTGGAAGAACGTCGGCTGGCCGCGACGCCATGGCTTCAAAAGGGCAAGCATTCACAGCAGGAGATTGCCCAGCACTTCGGGGTTTCGGTGCACACCGTCAGCAACTGGAAGAAGCGCCTGAAACGCACCGGCAGT